>JACQEQ010000038.1 GCA_016200445.1 Gammaproteobacteria bacterium
CCCGTATGGGTGGCCGCCAACTGGAGGCTGAGATTCAGGCGCACGGTGGATTGTGGGGTCAATTCGACGTGAAGTTCGAGCGATCAACGGCGACCCAGCGGCGACCGTTGAGGGCGTTGTCGGACTGGCACCTTGCGTTGGCATTGGCTGCAGGGCAAGTTGCCGGGGTGGTTCGATCCGGTGACGGGCGCGTTTACATAATCAAGGGCGACACGCATAAGGACAAGCGGGTCAAAGTTGAGATGGAAGAGCGCGGTAAAGATACGTTCGCCGAAGTGCGCATTGCGGCGGATATATTTGTTCCGGTGATTCGGGCGATCGACGTGACGCCAGGCAGCGAATCCATCGGAAGCATTCTTACCATCCGTTGATATGGCTGTTCGTTCGCCCCTTCCGCAATGGGAGGGGCTTTTTCAGAGCGGTGCGCATATGCGGTTTGCATACTGCATATAAGTCCGTTTCGCATATCGGGAAGCGTCCATTTTTCCTTTTTTCCAGCAGCAGGAACGCCGGTTGGAATTGTCGTAAGCTCTGCGGATCTAACGGGTTTGGCGGTAGGAAAATAGTGTTGTTGGCGCCTCAGCGGCGGTGTAGCATGCCGCCCGTAACTCCTTGGATCCGCTATCCTTCGCATTCTCCTTAACCCTTCGGAGCAAAACACTGACGAGGTACAATTTCCAGAGCTTGATGCGTCGCTTGTCCCTCGCCGGGTTCAAGAAGGAGTTCGTGCGCCCGGCGATCCTGCCTGATTGGTGGGACGATTCCTGCGCCGATGACCCGAGCCTTTTGCCCGATGTAGAGATTAGGGTGGCGCGCTTCCTCCGTCGTCCCATCGCAGAGATTAGAAATCCATCGATACCCCTGGCTGTTCCCACCTACGAAGGGGCCCAGCTCCGACGAGTTCACGACATTGATCGTGATCGTCTCTCTCCAGCGATCCACTCCGCGCTTCAGGTTGCTGGCGCAGTGGTTAGGTCGATGAGTGCCGCCGAGAAACCTGCCACTGTCCCGCCAGCGGACGCATTCGCATGGCGGCGACAGGTCAATCCGCTTGGTCTCGCTCCGACCCTTGATGACATCCTCGAAAACCTCTGGAACCTTGGTGTCCCAGTTGTGCCAGTTGAAGTGTTGCCGACGCCGAGTTTTCAGGGATTGGCCTGCATTGTTGAGGGTCGACCAGTTATCCTTCTCGGCCACAAGCACGATGAGCCAGGTCGTGTTGCCTTCATCGTTGCGCACGAAGTTGGCCACGTTGCTGCGGGGGACTGTGCTCCGGGTCGGCCAGTCGTCGACGAAGATGAGGATGTTGCCGACAACTCCGACATGGAGGTGGAAGCTGATCGGTTCGCTAAGCGCCTACTTGTTGGTAGTGACTCGATCCCGCATATCGACGGTTCCGATTACCGACAACTCGCAGGACAAGCCGCAGCGCTAGAGCGCCAGACGGGCGCAGACGCGAGCGCCATCATCTATGAATGGGCCAGTAAAAATGGAGACTTTGTCACTGCTTCGAGGGCGATGAAGGCTCTCTACCGTGGGGCAGGAGCGAGACGTAAGCTTCGCTACCATTTCGACCGACACGTTAACCTCGACAGCGCGACGGAGAGTGATCGTAGTTTATTGCGCTGCGTGTACGGCGATCCCGAACATGCAGCTGTTGATTGACACCGATATCTTCTGCAAGCTCGCATTAGGGGAATGCCTCGACGAGGCCATGGGTCTGTTTGGAGTTGACGCTTTCGGCTGTGGGCGCTTGCCTGCTCTCCCGCACATGCTACGAAGAGGAAAGCTGCGCAAAAAACTCGGTGACCAAATTTGTGACGAGTTAATTCCCATTGCAGAATCCGTCCCGGCCCTCGTACAACCTGGCGCCGTATGGCTCGATAGGCTCACAACAGTGCAGTCCATCGATCCTGGTGAGGCCCAGATATTCGCGTTGGCTGCTGAGAAAGGAATTGTTGTGGTGACGGGGGATAAACGTGCACTGCGTTCCCTCAAGAATATCCCTGAGTTCACTGCGGCTCTTGCGGGCCGCATCGTGGTACTGGAGGCCGTCCTGTTCATATTGTGCGGCCAGTTTGGTTCAGCAGAGATTCGCCGACGAGTCCAGCGGCTGGTGTCCCATGACAAGATGGTTAACGTGTGCTTCTCGCCGAATAATTCAGATCCCGAGGGGGCGTTGCTCTCGTACTACCGTAGCCTAGAAGTCGAGCTTGCCCCCTTGGTTCTTTGGGATCCTCAGATGGGAGCACAGAAATGAACTTCGGCCCCAACCACTATGTCCCGGTGCTCAAGGTGAAGCGTGGCGAGAAAGCGTCTCTCCGCGCCCTTGCAACTCCTCTCCACTCCCGGATTACGCCGCTTTTAGAGATCGTCGAACGTAAGGAAGACAAGGCACCCACCGTCAACGGGCACCTCGATAATATATTCAAGGAACTCGCCGACAGCGTCCAGACCTATCCCCGATGCTTTCTGGATGCACGTGAGATTGCGCCCGATGGCCCTATCGCAGCAAACGAAGCCTTTCAACGTGCGACAGACGCTGGCATGGTATTTACCCCAGTCACCGGTTTGTCCAGAACCGCCGATGTGGCGGCGGCTATGGCGTTTAGCACGCATGGACTTGCGCTCCGCTTGACTCGGGATGAATTCGAGAAAGGCGGGCTTACAGCGGCAATCCACCAGTTTTTGGCGAGTCACGATCTTTTGGCCGAGCGGGTCGACCTCATTATTGACCTGGGAGCCGTAGATGCGTTGATTTCCCCTGGAGTCATGTCGCTCACCGATTTATTCCTATCCGACGTTCCCGACCATGCGCGCTGGCGAACCTTAACGGTTTCCGCATGTGCTTTTCCGCCGAGTATGGGAGGCGTCGACCGCCACTCGCACTCTTTCGCCGAGAGATCTGAGTGGGTTTCGTGGAGGGATGGACTTCATGCTCGTCGTATGAGACTCGTCCGGCTGCCGACCTTTAGTGACTGCGGCATCCAACATCCGAAGGGTGTCGAAAATTTCAACCCACTCACTATGCAGGTGTCCGCAGCGCTTCGCTACACTTTGCCCGACGAATGGCTCCTTATTAAAGGTGAGAGTACTCGGCGATCACCGCCAAGCATCCAATTCCCAGCGCTTGCCGCACAACTCGTGTACGGGCATTTGCGTGGGCACTTTTTGGGGCCAGGTCATTGTCAAGGCTGTTTCTCAATCAAGGATGCCGCAGATGGTGTGCCCAAGCTCGGCTCGGCTGAAGCGTGGCGACGCCTCGGCACGATTCATCACATGGCTTCCGTCATGGATGGGCTGGAGGCTTTGTCCTGGCCTTGAGGTTCGCCCGAACGGCAGAGGCGATCACCTCGATATCGAGGCCCGTGCAGACACGGTCCCACACGATTCGGCGCGGCTTACCCCTAACACCCCGGTCCAGTTTGTGCCGTTCGAGCAGCTCCATGGCATCATCGAGCCAGAGAAGCTCGGCGAGGGCGCGAGCATCCCGGGCAGGGTTTTTCTGCGCCCGGCGAAAGGTCTTGAAGCGTGGGCCAAGACGGGTTGCCTCCACGCTCAGCACGCCCCACCATTCGGGAAGAATGGCGGCCGCTTCCTTCACGTGCCGCCCCCCTGCAACCAGCGTAGCCTTGTCTAAGACCTTGCTGTATATCTCCACCTGCCCAGGGAGTCGCCGCAAGCTGTCATAGTCGGACTTTATCTCGTAGCCGTGGATAATGCCGTTCACGAGCGCAACATCCACGCGCACTTCCCCCCGGCACACTCCAAGCTCGTCTAACAATACTGTGTCGGGCTCGTTGCGATGAGCGGTCAAGAGCTTAGTCTTCAGCGCTGGGCGGATGTCGGCATCGAATAGCAGTAAGGGGGATATCATATGCGGTTGATACCATGCACTGAGTATGTGTTCAAGTAGTGCAAGCCTTCCACACCGCTGGGCTGGTAAGCCCAGCAATTAGGTCGCATGAAGCAAAACAGATTGCGGGCCTGATTACCCCACATCTTCACGCACCGGTAACGATACGTACGGCCTGTGCAGCAGTAACGATGGGATCCCCTGAAACGTTTTCAATTGGCCCGGTCGTGACGTCCGGTGGTTTCGATTCCGTGTGCGTTGCGCATGCGTTCGATGTGCGCGTGCGGGAATGAAATCATCAGCGACCGATAGTAGCCGTTGTGCGGGTCGGGTTCACTACGTACGTCGAAACTCGCCGGACCGGGAACCGCGATGGCGCGATTCGCCGCGCACACCACCGGCTCGCCCAAGCCGAAGAGGGTCTTTCGGCTCGACAGCACGGCAACGACACACGGCTCGAACAATGACACGTGCCGGATGTGCAGGGTGTTGTAGCAGGAGATGACACCGATATTACGCAGCGGCCACATGCCGCTTGGGCTGTTGATTCCCGCGCGTAGAGAGTCGACTAATACAGACAGGCTGTTCATATGCAGAGATTCTTTAAAAAATTACACCGAATTTTTTCATTGCCGCTCCCCTTTGACAGCTATGCCGTGTGCATCACGACGCGGACACTACCACAAACATAATCGGCCACTTAAGCAGAAGTTAAGCTCGAAGCCCGAACGATTATTGCCCTCGAAATCGGGTTGCGTCACAGTGGGTATAGTCACATTGGCGCAGCAGGGGCAAACAAACTAACACCTGGACATATTGCGCAACGTTGTGAAAAGTCGTAGCGTAACCGTGCTTGTAGTGCCTGATGATACAGGCTCCTTTAAACACCCATACACGCGATTGCCAAGTCGCGTGTCAAGACCGTGAGACGGGTGGTGCGATCGCAAGATCGTCGGTCTAGCGCCTTCGCAATCGTGAAGGTATCAACAGCTCCGCATCGTTATCGTTCGATGCGGTTTCATCAACCCTATCGGGAGACAACGTCTCCCGATAGGGACGGGTGGTCTCCTCGTTTTATTTCGGGAGACTACACGAAATGGAAACTTGGAAGGCAAGAAGGTTCTGCGAGACGGCGACGATTGCGCAGTTGCGTGAAAAAATTGCCGAGCTTGGAGCCTCGATCGAGGCAGGAACGGTCGATCAGCAAGACGGTGAATATTTCTTGCGTGTTGCGCAAGAAATATTAGAACTCCGATTGCTGTTTGAGCCTTAGTCCATCCTGGTACGGTGGCAGGTCGCAAAGAATGTCGTCGATCATTTTGTTCGTGCTGTTCAGGGCGAGATCCCGGAGTGCGTAGTCGCTGTATTTTTCGGCGGCACTCCTGGCCTCGCTCCTGGTTTTAATAGTCCGGATATCAATACCGATCTTCGCGAATTTCGGCCCAAGAATTTCAATCCCCTTGCGGGTGAAACGAAGATGTCCTGTCGCCGGATTTTCGACGAAGAGCTGATGGGTCATGTGTTCGGGAGTCGGTTTCATGTGCGCACCCTGATTCGCGTAGATGGAACCACTTTTACATAACCCATGGGGATCGGCAAGGCGTGTAGGGGAGTCTTACTTGAGCGCCGCTCACCGGCGTTGAAGTAAGGCTGAAGGTTTTTAAACCGTGACCGCTGCGGTTCAGCGGTAAACACCCATGCCTACGACGACCGTCGTGTGTCAGGAACGTGAAACGGGTGTAGTGATCGTACGATCATCGGTCCAGCGCTCCATGCATAATCTGCGAACGGTGCAAGAAAAGAATAATCACCTGCCCAAGTCGTATACATCATGCCACGCATATTCAGAACGCCCTCCATTGAATCTCG
>JACQEQ010000283.1 GCA_016200445.1 Gammaproteobacteria bacterium
CAACCACCCCACCCCTGCGGGGCACCCCTCCTTGAAAATAAGGAGGGGAGTGAAATCAAACTCAAACTCAAACGCAAACAATGAGCACCCTATGTCGCATGAATTAATGTTGCCCACCAACGGCTGGGTTGGAGTTGTCATTGCTATCGGCGCGATTCAGTGCTGTTTCGGTTACCGCGCTTTTAAAGCTGTGTTGGTATTGGTCGGTTTCGCGCTCGGTTATGGATTGGCGTACACCGCGATCGACCTGAGCTTTCACCACAAATATGCAGCGTTTTTTGCCGGAGTGATTGCCGGTGTGGTGGGTGGTTCGTTGATCAACAACGTGTACCTGATCGGTGTGTTTGTTGTCAGCGGCTTGTTCGGTGCGGCGGTCGCTTTGCATCTCTACGCGATTGCCGGTCAACATCCGGAACCTATCATGTTGTTTTTGTTTGCCGCGCTGGCCGGATTATTCGCGTTGTTTTTCCAGAAATTAATGATCATTCTAGCGACTTCGCTTTCCGGCGCCTGGGGCGTGGTCGCCGGTGTTGCGTGGTTTGCCGGCGCCACCATCAACCCGATCAGCATCGGCAGCGTCGAAAAATATTTCCGTACCGCCGATACCCAAGGCTACCTCATCGGTGCGTGCTGGCTGGTGCTGAGTATCGTCGGTGTTTTGTTTCAGTATCGACGCTTGCCGGGCATGAACGCGGGCTATACGTCAGAAGTAAAGTCGCCGCCCAGCGCCTAACAGGCCTGTAGTGCGGGTCATGTTTTGTTGGCGTGATCCGCTACCTGCCATACATTCTTAGAATTGACATCTTTGTTATGGAATGCCATTTTTACTCCTATCGGCCAAATCGGCAGTGAGGTGACTCAATGGACAATTCGGTAAAGCTCGGCAAAGGTGGGCGCGTGGTGATTCCGGTTGAACTGCGGCGTCAGATGGGGGTTGCGGTGGGCGATGAGCTGGTGCTGCGTTACCGTGACGGCCATCTGGAAATTTTGACTGCCAAGCAAGCGGTGCATGCGGCGCAGGAGTTGGTAAAGCGTTATGCCGGTGGCAAACGCAATCTCGCGCAGGAGTTGATCGCAGAGCGGCGCCGGGACGCGAAAAATGAGTGAATATTTGTTGGACGCCTCCGCGCTGCTGGCGTTGTTGCATCGCGAGCCGGGAGAAAAGAAAGTTGCGGAAACCATCGCGAACGCAACGATCTGTACAGTGAATCTGGCGGAAGTGATCGGTAAGTTACAGGATACGGGCATCCCTAACGAGGCCGCACAGACTGCGGTTGAAACGCTCGGCCTGCGCGTGGTCGCCTTCGATCAGGCGATGGCGTTCGAGGCGGGGCGGTTACGCGTGTTGACACGCGCATTGGGATTGTCGCTGGGTGACCGCGCCTGCCTGGCTGCGGGAATCGTGCTGGAATTGCCGGTACTCACAGCGGATCGGGAATGGCTGAAATTAAAATCCAAGCTGGGCCTCGTGATCGAAGCGGTACGGTGAAGAGTTACGCCTGAATTCTCATCGATCACGATTCTCAAAACGCTTAAAAACGCCGATTATTTATATTCTGTCGGGCTGCTCCTACAACGTTATCGACTACTCAATCTATCTCTATTTTTACAACTTTCTACGCTCTTCGTCGATTGGCTACGTGCTCGAAGGGGATTACTTCAGCTTGCGAATGGTTTGTGTAGGTATCCCACTTCGGGTAGTAACTATCGTCTGCCTCATTACCCCACACCGACCACTTGGGTCGCGCACCGCGCGCGAACAATTCTAGGTAAGGTCCGGGGCTGCATGACTCGATGATGTCGTACATCTCGTCGGGCTTCCGCGAGTGTTCGCGCTTTTGTGTGGCTAGAAAATTTACCTGACGGCGACCCGGTGCGAGAGTACGGGCATTTTTGCCGCGCACACCGAACAGAACTAACTCGGTGACGTTGCGGAAATAGAAGCCGACGCCGCGTCCGTCTGGGCCACCGTCTTTGCGGATCTTGTGCCACACGATATTGCTCTTGTACTTGAAGCCCCACGCCTCCATGACCTTGAGTCCTTCGGGCAGCAGTGCATTCGGCACCCACAGATATAGGTGAGCGGTGTCGTCAGCAAGGGCTCGCACTGGCAAACTCAGTATTTCATCGAGCTCCATTGTGTTGTAGCGGTTTAGGCGCTTGTGTTCGGGCGCCATCTTGCCAGTGCGATTCTGAAACTGCCACGGCGGATCCGCCAAGATCGTGCGAAAGTTTTTATCGCCAAGCCGCTCAAGCAGATCAGCGGATGGGTTAAGTGAGCTCTTTTTCATATTCCTTCCAGTCCGTTATGAGGTTGGGTGTTATGCCTAGAGCCAACACTGGACAGCCACCGTGCCGACCAGCGTTGAGCCGGTATAGCAGTTTTCCCATCCAGGTTGTACTGGCTCCGTATTTTGTTTTAATGAGCTTTAGTTTCCCGCTCTTATTGGTCTTTGGGTTACCTTTGGTGTCCAACTCTGGACCTAGTACGAAGGTAAGCGATCATTTAACGCCGTTATTCCATTCCTTCTGAACCCTGGATAAAACAAGCACGCCACAGTTCAGTGGCGAGCACTTTATCCGGAGGACACATGAGCAAGAACGGAACACGAGCGACGCGCCGTAGTTCGGAGCA
>JACQEQ010000271.1 GCA_016200445.1 Gammaproteobacteria bacterium
CGCTTGATTGACTGGATCGCGTTCACGGCGTTGTGCGCCCTTTTAATCGTCACCTTCAACGACGGTCTGCGCTACATGGTGCAGGTGTGGGGCGCACGGGAAGAATACAGCTACGGCTATTTGATCCCGTTCATCACGTTGTTTCTCATTTGGCAGAAGAAAGAAGCGTTGGAGCGTATTCCATTTACCGGCGCGTGGTTGGGCGTGGGTGTTGTCGCGTTCGGCGTATGCATGCTGGTGCTGGGGAATCTCAGCACGCTGTACGTGATCGGGCAATATGCGTTGCTGATCGTGCTGGCGGGTCTGGTGTTGGCATTCACAGGTGCGCGCGGTTTTCGCGTGATGCTGGTGCCGTTATTTGTGCTCGCGTTCATGATTCCATTGCCCGACTTTTTGCTCACCGGCCTGTCCGGCCAACTGCAATTGATGTCGTCGCAAATCGGCGTGTGGGTCATCCGCGCCTTTGGTGTGAGCGTAAATCTCGAAGGCAACGTCATCGACCTTGGGCAGATGAAGTTGCAGGTCGTCGAAGCGTGTAGTGGCTTGCGCTATTTGTTTCCGCTGATGACCTTCGGTTTTATCACGGCGTATTTTTTCAAAGCGGCGTTTTGGAAGCGCGCGGTCATTTTTCTGTCCACCATTCCCATCACCATACTGATGAACAGTTTTCGCATCGGCGTCATCGGCGTGACGGTCGAGTATTGGGGCAAGTCGATGGCGGAAGGTTTTCTGCATGATTTCGAAGGCTGGTTTGTGTTCATGGCCTGCACCGGCGTGCTATTTGTGGAAATGTTGGTTCTGGCAAAGTTGGGCAAGGATCGTCGGCCGCTGCGCGAAGTCTTCGGCCTGGAATTTCCAGCGCCCAGTCCCGTCAATGCTCAAGTTCACTATCGCAATTTGCCGCGACCGTTTCTTGTGGCGGCGGCTCTTTTAGTTGCGGTGATGTTGCTATCGTTGCTGATGCCTCCACGTGTTGAATTGATTCCGCAACGGCACGAATTCCGCGAATTCCCGTTGAACGTCGGCGCATGGCATGGGAAGGGCGCGCGTCTTGAACAAATTTATGTGGACACGCTGAAGTTCGACGACTATCTGCTGGCCGATTTTACCGATGGCAAATCGCCAGTGAATTTGTATGCCGCGTATTACGGTTCGCAGCGGAACGGCCAATCGGCGCATTCGCCACGCACTTGTATGCCCGGCGGCGGGTGGGAAATCACTAGTCTCACGCAGCGTGCGATCGCGGATCCTCCGGTGAATGGGCAGCCCCTGGTCGTGAACCGTACGGTTATCGAAATGGGCGAGTTCAAGCAGGTCGTCTATTACTGGTTCCAGCAGCGGGGCCGGGTTGTGACCAATGAATATTTGGTTAAATGGTACCTGCTCTGGGATGCCGTAATGCGCAACCGCACCGACGGCGCGTTGGTGCGTTTAACTAGCGGCGTGCAACGCGGCGAGCAACTTGCCGACGCCGACCGTCGTCTGGAATCGTTCGCGCGCGCGGTCGTGCCGCAACTGGAAACCTATATTCCAAATTAGGGTGAGAGCGTGGCTTTGTTTTTCAGTTTTCTAATCGCGATGTTCGTGACCATGTTGCTGATCCCGCCGTTGATGCGCTCAGCGCAGCGCATGCACGTCGTGGACTTTCCCGGCGAGCGCAAGGTGCATTGCGAGCCGATCCCGCGCATCGGCGGTGTTGCCATGGTGGTGGGCGCGGTGCTGCCGATTGCGATGTGGTTGGTGCCGCAGCGCGAGGTCATTGCTTTGCTGATTGGCATGGGGGTGATCCTGGTCTTCGGTGTTTGGGATGACCGGCGTGATCTGGATTACCGCATCAAGTTTTTCGGGCAATTGATCGCTGCGCTGGTGGTGGTTGTGTATGGTGAGGTGCGCATCGAGACACTTCCTTTTGGCGGATTGCAACCGCTGCCCCCCGGCCTGTCTATTCCGCTCACCGTCTTCGCGTTGCTAGGTATTACCAACGCCATCAACCTCGCCGATGGACTGGATGGCCTGGCGGGCGGCACCACCTTGTTGAGCCTGGGCGCCATTGCACTGCTGGGTTATCTGCAAAATGACTTGAGCGTGGTGATGATTGCTTTGGCGGTGATTGGCAGCATTTTGGGATTTTTACGGTTTAACACTTATCCTGCACGCATTTTCATGGGTGATGGGGGCAGCCAGTTTCTCGGCTTCTCGGTGGGTGCGCTCGTCGTCATGCTCACCTACGACACGCACAGCGCGCTTAGCTCAGCCCTGCCATTGTTGCTGCTGGGTTTGCCAATTCTTGACACATTGATGGTGATGACACAGCGCATGCTCGAACGGCGCTCGCCGTTTTCGCCCGACAAAAATCACATTCACCATAAGTTGCTCGCGCTGGGTCTGGATCACTACGAAGCGGTGTTTCTGATTTACGCGGTGCAAGCGAGCTTGGTGCTGGCAGCGTATTCATTGCGCTATCAGGCGGACGAGTTGATCGTGGCGATCTACGTTGCTTTTTGCGCAGGGGTATGGAGCTTTTTGTCATGTGCTACACGCTATGACTGGCGGTTGCGACCCGGACAGGATGCACAGGAGCGGTCCTATGTATCGCGCAAACTCCGCTGGTTGCGCAATGACGGTGGCTTGGTACAGGCCGCATTTGGCATTGCAGCAGCAGGTGTGGCGCTCTACTTGTTGGCCGGCGCCACACTGAGCGAAGCAGTATCCATCGACATCGGCATTTTGGCTTTAGTGCTGTTGTTGACATTGAGCACTATTTACAAAGCCCAGCGTGCCAAACCGTTTAACTGGGTGGAGCGGGGCGCAACTTATGTGCTCATCACCTGCATTGTCTACCTTGCGCAGACCAAGCCAGGTGTCTTCATCGCATTGCAAAGTTACAGCATGTTGTATTTCGGCGCGCTAGCGGCGGCGGTGATGGTGGGGTTTCGATTTTCCCGAGAGAAAACTTTCAAAATGACGCCGCTGGATTTCCTGGTGATTTTCATTGCGCTTACCGTACCCAACTTGCCGGAACTGTATTTCGCGCAACTTGGCCTGGGTGAGAGCGTCGCCAAGATCATCGTGTTGTTCTACGGCGCAGAGCTAGTTTTGATTAATGTCGCGCGGCGTCACGACAGCCTGCGCTGGGTGTTGTATGCGTGCCTGGCGATTCTCAGCGTGCGCGGTCTTCTGGTATGACAAAGCACGAGGAGGAATCACGATGTTGATGCAAGATCAAACCCATACCGTGTTGTGCGTCGTGGGAGCGCGGCCAAATTTCATGAAGATTGCGCCGATCATGCGCGCCCTCCACGCACACGGTGGATTGCGCCCACGGCTGCTGCACACCGGGCAGCATTACGATGACGACATGAAACGTTCGTTCTTCGAACAATTGTCGATACCGCAGCCCGATGTTGATTTGGGCGTCGGATCAGGTAGCCACGCAGTGCAAACAGCAGAAGTCATGCGTCGCTTCGAGCCGGTTCTTGACTCTGAAAATCCGGACGTGGTGCTGGTGGTAGGCGATGTCAATTCAACCATTGCCTGCGCACTGGTCGCCGTGAAGAAACAGGTGCCCGTGGTGCACGTCGAAGCCGGATTGCGCAGTTTTGACCGCAGCATGCCGGAAGAAATCAATCGCGTGTTGACGGATCAAATTTCCGATGTGCTATTTACCACCGAGCGCAGCGCAAAAATAAACCTGGTGCACGAAGGCGTTGCACCGGAGCGCATTCATTTTGTCGGCAACGTCATGATCGACACTTTGTTACACCACGTTGAGCGCGCAATTCCGGCGGCGCATACGCTGCAAGATTACGGCAACACCGCGCTTGAACCTTACGGCGTGGTCACGTTGCATCGCCCGTCCAACGTGGATGATCCGCACATGCTGCGGCAGTTGTTGGAGGTGTTACGACAGGCAAGTGATCGTTTGCCGCTGGTTTTTCCGCTGCATCCGCGTACGCGTGCCCGTATTGAGGAGGCTGGGCTGTTGCGCATGTTGGACACGCCACGCATCAGCATCACGCGACCGCTGGGCTATCTGGAAATGCTCGGCATCATGGTGCGTGCGACGCTGGTGTTGACAGATTCAGGCGGTATTCAAGAAGAGACTACGGCGCTGGGTGTGCCCTGCCTGACACTGCGTGAAAATACCGAGCGTCCGATCACGGTGGAGCAGGGCACGAACACGGTCGTGGGCACCGATCCGCAGCGTATTTACCGTGCTTTTACCGACATTATCGAAGACGGTGGCAAGGCGGGATGCGTACCGGAGTTATGGGATGGCAAGGCAGCGCAACGTATCGCGACGACGTTGAGCGCATGGCTTGCTGCACGTGCAGCACAAGATCAACAGGTACCCAGCAAACGAAAGGTGAATATATGAAGCGGATTTCAATAATTGCCGTGGCGTGCGCGCTCGCGCTGTCCGCGTGCGGCGGCAAAGAAGCGCGCCTGCAGGAGCATCTGGAAAAAGGCCGGGCATTTCTCGCGCAGGAAGATTTCGACAAGGCGCGCGTAGAGTTTAAAAACGTACTCCAAATCAATCCGAAAAATGTCGACGGAACCATGGCGATGGCCCAGTTGCTGGAAAAGCAACAAAACTGGGGACAAGCTGCGGGTACGTATCAACGTGTAATCGAATTGGATGCGACGCGCACTGATGCCAAGACCCGGCTCGCGCGTTTGTATTTGCTGGGTGGAGCGCCGGACAAAGCACGTGAATTAATCGAAGAGGTACTGAAAACTGCACCGCAAAATCCTGATGCGCTGGTGGTACGTGCGGGGCTGGGGACGCGCAAGGGTGACAACCGCAATGCTGAAGACGATGTCAAAGCGGCTCTGGCATCGGCACCTGGGCATCTGGATGCGACCATGTTGTTAGCGGGTCTTTACAATAATACTGACCGGGTCGATCAGGCCATCACGCTGTTGCGCGATGCGATTGCGCGGAACGAAAAGGAAATTTCGTTGCGCCTGGCGCTGGCGGACATCTACGCCAAGCGTGAACAAAGTGAGCCCGCCATTGCAACCCTGCAAGATATTCTGCGATTGCAGCCGAAAGCCCTGAGTCTGCGAGTACGGCTTGCAAGTTACCTAGTGCGTTTGAAGCGTATCGACGACGGCGAGAAGGTGTTACGCGAAGGTGTTACACAGGATGAAACGAATTCAGACGCGAAGCTGGCGCTGATTTCTTTCCTGGGTTCCCAGCATGGTTTTGATGCCGCGCAAACTCAGTTGCAGCAGTTCATCACGGCGGAGCCGAAACTTTATGCGCTGCAATTCGCACTGGCCCGCATGCAAGACGGCAACAACCATGCGGACACAGCGAAGAGTGTGCTTGAGGGTATTGTCAAGTCCGACAACATCGGTCCAGACGGTTTACGTGCGCGCACGACGCTTGCGCTGATGAAAGCGAAGCAAGGCGACAAGGACGGCGCCCTGATATTTGCGAATGAAGTGTTGCATGAAAATCCTAAAGACAATGATGCGTTGATCGTGCGTGCTTCGCTTGCGCTGGATCAGCGCGATGCGGTGGGTGCGATCGCCGATTTGCGCACCGTGCTGAAGGATCAGCCGACCGCGTCGAACGTCATACGCATGTTGGCCAGCGCGCACGTGCTCAACAACGAACCGAAATTGGCGCATGACTATTTGCAGAAGGGTGTCGAAGCCAATCCGGCGGATAACGATCTGCGCTATCTCTATGCGCAATTGCTGGTGCAAACCAAACAGGTTGATAAGGCGATTGAGCAATATCAAATGCTGGCCAAGGTGGCGCCGGATAATGGCGTGTATGTCGACAGTTTGTTCAAGGCGCAAGCACAAAAAGGTGATTGGTTAGCAGCGCGCGTCATCGCAACGCAACTCAAGGACGCCCATCCAAACCACCCGCTGGGTTACTACTTTGCCGGGTTGGTCGAGCAGCAAGTCAAAAATTATCCGGCCAGCATCAAAGAATTTGAAACCGCGCTGCAAAAAAATCCCGAGGCCTCGGAACCATTATCCGCGCTGGTTAAAACTTACCTGATCTTGAAGCAACCACAAAAGGCGCAGGCGCAACTGCAAAAGGTCGTGGCGCAGTCGCCTAAGAATTCACTCGCGCACAACTTGTTGGGCGAAATTTATGCGGGGCAAAATGATTTACACAATGCCGAGCAAGAGTTTTTAAAGGCACGGGTACTCAATCCAAACTCGGTGCTCGCGTATCGCGATCTCGCTGCGCTGAAATTGCTGCAAAAAGATTCCGACGCAGCGATTCGAATTTATCGTGAAGGTTTAAAAGCCACCGGCGACGACGCGTCGTTAGTGTTTGCACTGGCGGTATTGTACGAACGCAAGGGTGAATACGATCCGGCAATTGCACTCTACGATGAATTAATTGAGCGCGATCCAACCTCGCAGGCGGCGATGAATAATCTTGCGATGGTATTGGCCAGTTACAAATCCGATCCACAGAGTTTGGAGCGCGCCAAGGAACTTGCTGCGCGTCTTAAAGGAACCAACAACCCGGCGTATCTCGATACCGTCGGCTGGGTGCAGTACAAGCGCAGCGAATACGATGTTGCCGTCGCCACGCTGGGCGAGGCGTTGCGTGCAGCACCCGATGAACCGATGCTGCGTTACCACCTGGGCATGGCGCTGTATAAAAAAGGCGACGCGGCACAAGCGAAAGAAAATCTGAAGAAGGCCGTCGATGCCAAAGCTAATTTCGCCGGTATCGACGATGCGCGCGCTACGCTCGCTAAACTTTAGAACCGAGCCGGAAAAATGGAGCGCGGGTTTCCAGCCCGCAAATGCAAATATGCGGCCAGGATGGCCGCGCTCCGTCTACCGAGCAAAGGTGCTATCTCAGCGGACCCGTCATGCTGGTGCGCTCGCCACGCGGGACGCGTGGGTGTGGGCGAGTAAGTCACCGTAGGTGTTGACTAGCTGACTCGCCAGTTCATTGGACGACCACGCCCGTACATAGTCCAGTCCCGCCGCGCTGAGCGCAGCGCTTTCCAATGGATCAGTCAACACGCGGATCGTCGCATCAGCGAATTCGTCGGCATCTTCGTCCACGACAATGGCGCCGCTGCCCGGTTGCAATACGTCGATGGTGCCCATCACGGCGGTCGACACGACTGGAACACCCAAGGCCATCGCTTCGAGTAACACTAAACCCTGCGTCTCAGTGCGCGATGCAAACACTTTGCAGTTGGCTGCGCGGTAGCAGTCGAGCAGTCCGTGTTCGCGATCCAGATAGCCGATGAAGCGGGTATTGTTCCGCAGCCCGAGGTGTTGGGCTGTGAGTTCCAGGGAGCGGCGCGCAGGTCCTTCGCCTGCGATGATAAACAACACGTTGGGAATCACGCGGCGTATACGTTCGACCACGGTCAAAAGAAATTCGATGTTTTTTTCGAATGCGACGCGACCCACGTGCAGCATCACTGGGCGATCTGAAGAGATTGAGTGTTGTTGTCTAAATCTGGCACCGTCACCGCCGCGAAACCGGTCGAGCTCCATCCCGGTCGGAATAATATCCAGGCGCGCGCGAATTCCGTAGCGCAACAACACATCGCGCATCGCAGTGGATGGCACCACGACGGCGTCGACAGCATTGCATTGCGAGCGACTCAAGCGGCGCGCCACCGCGCGCATCCACGCTTTGGGTACCAGTGGCACATAGTGAAACAGGTACTCTTCGAAGAAGGTGTGATAGGTCTCCACACACGGCACACCCCAGCGGCGCGCGAGCGCCACGCCCGCGTAGTGAGCGACAAACGGAGTGTGCACATGCACGATGTCGAAGGGTGTTTTCGCATGCAGCAGCCCGGCCTGCTCCAATGTATCGTGTCGTGACATTAAGCGATCTTCCGGATCTAACGGTACGGTTCGCGCCGGGATGCGTGTGATGAGCGGATTGCGCGGCTGATGTTGAAGGTAATTTGGTGCGATCAGATGGACTTCGTGCCCGAGCTGTTCCAGTGCACGGGTAAAGGTTTTGATGGAAGTCGAAACACCGTTAACGCGCGGAAAATAGACGTCGGAGACAAACAGGATGCGCATGCGGATTACGCGATCAGCGCAAAGCTGATCCGCGCGAGTAGCGCGCCAATGACGGCGCCAGCCAACACGTCGGTGGGGTAGTGCAACCCCAGGATGACACGCGACAGAGCCACCAGGATGGCGAACGGAACAAGTATCCATCCGAGCTGTGGAAAATATGCCAGAGCAACCGAGGTGAACGCCACCGCGTGCAAAGTGTGACCGGACGGAAAGCTGTAGGCATCCAGTGGTGCGGTACCTAACGTGAGGGTGCCGCGTGTGATGTAAGGCCGTTGCCGCACCAAGTGTTCTTTCAAATATTTGTAAAGTGCGAGTCCGGTGAGGGCGACAAATCCCATGTGCAACGATGCAGCCAGCGCTGCGCTGCCGTAGACCAAAGGCAGCAGCACCATCAGGGCATACCAGAAAACGCCATCTCCCAGTCGACTGATTGCCGCGAAGAATTTACGGATAGTCCAGCGACGACAACCACGATTGAGAACTTCGCAAAACTTCACCTCATACGCATCCATGCGATGAAATACGGTTTGCACACGCATCGGGATATCCCCATGTTGCTGACAACACGAGGCTACTATCGGACCAAGACGTGACAATTCAGCTACAGCAACATGAATTTTTTGTTACCGAGAAACTTGGCAGGAAACAGATCGCCGATCAGTTGGCAGGAGAACAAGCGCCGCTGTTTGACATCATGTCGTCATAATGTCAGTGCATGCTCGTGTTGTTGCAACAAGGTCAAGACAGTTCACAACGCACATGCGTTAGAACAGGAGAAATGCATATGATGCTAATCGAGCGCCGTTGTACCGAACGTATTGAAATGGACTGGCACGTTACAATCATTGTGCCGCGTGTTGGCATATCGCACGGGCGCGCCAGCAATGTCTGCGATCACGGTCTGTTCATCGTGCTGCCAGACCACGCCGAGCCTCCAACAGGCCGGGTTGAACTGCGCATGTATCGCGCCGACGTCATGTTGAGCGTGGTGGGCGATGTCGTACACAACAATGCGGGTGGAGTTGGAATCGTGCTGCGCGAACCCGTGATGGCTTACGAACTGGTAGACGGAACCGTCTACGAAGTCGCGCCGCGCGCGATGGCGGTCTAGCAACCTGTCGGACTTAGGATGGCGGGGCTGCAACAGCGGGAGAACGGTCCATAACAGCGCAAATTTTCGTTGAATAGAATCACTATTCGCCTCAAATTTGCGCTGTTCTGTCCTCGCTCTCCCACTGTTTCGCTCCACACCACCGTAAGTCCGACAGGCTGCTAGCTCATTTTGACGAGGTAAAATTATGAACTTCGTGACAGCTTTTATCCGTGCACTACGTTCCGCCGTATATCCCACGTTGTTCTGGGCGGCATTAATATTGTTTCCATACTACGCCACCACCCAATCCTCGGTGGGCTAGACCAAAATTTTTTGACGCGTTCATCAATTTGTAAAGTTAGACGCGGAACATCATGCCAGGTATCGACTAATAACCGGATTACGGAGCGCCCATGGTCACACGTGATGTGCATGTCAATGTGTGTGTTGTAACTTGTCGGCAGCCGGAAGAGCTGGCGGTGTTATTGCGTAGTTTGGTGCGGCAGCGCGTTATGCCTGCGCTCAGCTACACCGTCATCGTTGTGGATAACGATGTGCAGGGATCGGCGCGTGAGGTTACTGCGGCATTTGCAGTACATAGCGAGATTCCTGTGCGCTATTGCATGGAGCCTGAGCATAACATTTCGATGGCGCGCAATCGTGCGCTGGAAAAGTCCGAGGGTGACTACGTTGCGTTCATCGACGCGCAGGCAATTCCGCAGCCGGATTGGCTGCAAAATCTGGTCGATATGGCTCAAGCCTTTGAGGCCGACGCGGTGTTTGGCCCGGTGATTCCAAAATTTCCCGAGGGAACGCCGCCCTGGATTATTCAAGGCGGTTTCTTTGAGCGACCGCGCTACCTTAACGCAGTGCGTGTGCACGAGGGGTGTGCGGCGAATGTGCTGGTGCGACGGGCGTGCGCACAGCGCTTCGGTACGCAGTTCAATCCGGTGTTGGCCAACGGGGGCGGCGATGGCAGCGATTTCTTCCACCGCATGTATCGTTCCGGCGCACGTTACCTGTGGTGCGACACGGCCCGGGTTCATGAGTCCATTACTGCGAATAAATTCAAGCTTCGGTACTTGGCGCAGCATGCGTTTCGCACCGGGCAGGCGCACGCGTGTATGACACTGGCCGGATACAGCGTGCTGAAAAAAATGAGCTGGGGAATTGGCCGCATCAGCGCCCTGGCGGCCGCGTTACTGGGTGCCGCAGTCAGCTGGCCGATGGGCCGCTCCTTTGGGGTCTGGTCGTTGCAGCATGTGTGCAGCAGCCTCGGACAACTTTCGGTACTGACCGATCAACGGTTCAAAGTATTACCAAGTAAATAACCGCCATTGCGGTAGCGTGCGCCATGCGCACGAAGTGTTCTACCCATGCTTGACGTCGTGCGCATGGCGCACGCGACTTTAATGAGAAATACGGATGGACGACAAAATCTACGTCGCGGGGCATCAAGGTACTGTAGGCACGGCGCTGCAGCGCGTAGTGCTTGCCAAGGGTTACCGCAATCTCGTAACACGTACGCAAGCTGAGCTTGATCTCACCGATCAAGCTCAGACGCGTGCATTTTTTTCTCAGGAGCGGCCGCAGCATGTGTTTCTGGCGGCGGCAAAGCGCGGCGGAATTCATAACCACAGCAGTGAACGTGCCGAATTTATTTATCAGAACTTGATGATTGAGGCCAATGTTATTCGTGCGGCTTACGAGAATAAGGTGCGCACGTTGATTTTTATTGCGTCGACCGATATCTATCCGACGCTTGCGCCGCAACCCTTAAAAGAAGGCTATTTACTCAGCGGGTCCTTGGATGCTCATCGCGAACCCGATGCGATTGCAAAAATCGCGGGCATCAAAATGTGCGCCGCGTTTAACCGCCAGTACGCGACCAATTTTATGAGCGTGGTGTCTGCACATTATTATGGGCCCGGCGAAAGTTACGACCCGAGTCGATCGCATGTTGTGCCCGCGCTGATCCGGCGCTTTCACGAAGCAAAAATTCACAAGGCGCGTGAAGCCGTGGTGTGGGGCAGTGGCAATCCGTTGCGTGAACTTATTTTTAGCGACGATTTGGCCGAGGCCTGCGTGATGTTGATGGAGCACGGTCACGCAGATCGCATTGGCGATTTTATCAATGTCGGTTCCGGTGTAGAAATCGCAATCAAGGAACTGGCACAGCTAGTCGCGCGCGTGGTCGGATTTGAAGGGCGTGTGGTGTTCGACGAAGGCAAGCCCGACGGACTGTTGCGCAGGCGTCTGGATATCACGCGCATCAGCACGATGGGGTGGAAAGCACAGACCGCACTTGCTGATGGCATCAGTCAAGCCTACGCAGACTTTCTGCGACGTGACGCAAAAAATAGCATCACGGAATAGTACAGATCGCTGGCAACGTCATCTTGCGGAAATAATTCCCACCTATCATGCGGCGCTGTTCATCAGAACGTGACCGAAATGAAAACACCAGCCTCCTTTATTTTTTTAGCGTGTGTGCTCGCCGTACTTTCCGCATGCAGCAACCTGCCGTCCCAACACGGCAGTGAAGTTAGCGCCGACGCACTCGTTGCGATGCGCGTGCGTATGGATCTCTTGCAGGCGGATGTCGGCAAGCTGACCGCACTGCTCGCCAAAGTCGAAGAGCGTACGCGGCCGCCCAAGCAACTGCCGAAATCCGCCAACATTCCCTTCGTCGCGAATCCGATGCTCGGGGCAACCAGCGCCAAAATAGGCGTGGTGGAATTTTCCGATTATCAATGTCCGTACTGCCGCACGTTCCACACGGCGGTGCTCCCTGAACTGAAAAAAAATTACATCGACACCGGCAAAGTGATTTTCGTGTCGCGTGATGCGCCGATGGATTTTCATCCGATGGCTGAACCTGCGGCGATTGCCGCAAATTGTGCCGGTGAGCAGGGCGCGTATTACCCGATGCAGGAGGATCTGTACGCGCAGCAAAATCGTTTCGGCAATGAGTTTTATCTGGAGCTCGCTGGAAAACGCGGTCTCGACATTAAACGTTTCGAAACATGTTTACACGACCCGGCGCAGCAACAGGAAGTCCGGCGCGATTCTGCATTTGCAGCCGAACTGGGTGTCGAAGGTACGCCGACCTTTTTTATCGGACGCATAGACGGTGACCATCTCGTCGACGCGGTGCCTGTAGTTGGGGCGCAACCCTATGGGGCATATATGCAGTGGATCGAGCGCTTGCTGAGTGAGCAAATCGCACTGCGCCCGATTATGTCGCCATGAGAAATATTGTCATGCATCGGAACCTCATTGGGAAGGCAAGGATACTGGGAGTATCTGCACCCCTGGCGTTGTTGTGCGCGGCGCTCGTTAGCTGCAACCTGCCGGACAGTTCCAGTTCGGCGGTTTCGACTGCGCCAACTACCGCGTTGACTGGGTGCGAATCACTCAGAGACGCTCTAGTGCTGTCGTATCTCGAGCAACTGACTGAGACGCAAAGGTGTGCTGAATGTATGCGACGAGTCGACCGCGCGGCGCTTCCTGCCTTCCAAAATGTGTCGAGCTCATTTGGGGCAAGCGATACGCAGGCGGCGGCGTCGGTTGCAATGGATGGGCGAGGTTTAATTTATACCATTGCCGACGGTGTGCTCACCCTCCGTCGCTTGACGTCAGCGGGTCAGGTCGAACTACTCAGCGAGTTACCGGTAACGCTATTCAATGCAGAGCTGTTCCTGGATGAAAAAGCCGCGCGCATCATAGTTACCGGACACGAGTCGTTGCGGGATTTAAAGCAATCTGTCGGCGCTACTTTCAGCGCACAACGGCAGATCAGTATTGGTACCGTCAGTTCCGGCCGAACGGCATTAGTATTTGTCGATGTGAGCGATCCAGTGCGCCCAGTGATCGTCCAGCAGCTATTCATTGACGGAGCATTGATCGGACGGGTGCGCGCACAAGGCCAATATCAAATCGTTACACGGAGGCCATTGACGGTACCCACAGTCGTGAAAAGCGATCCGAGCGTACAGGCTCTGGTGCGTACCCGGGGCGAACAGCGGGCGGCAGGCGCTGATGCATCAAATACAGAACACGCGTTGACCGATGTAATCAGACGCGCGCTGGCGAACGATATTCAACTGATTGCACCTACAAGCTGCGCGAATGTCGTTCTCCCTCCGTCCACGGAACCGGTGCGTGAGATGGTGACTCTGACGTCGGTTTCAACCGAGGGAAATGTTCTGAGCAGCGTGGCGGCCTTAGGAAGGGGGCAGAGCGTATATGTTTCGCGACACAGTCTTTACATTTTGCAGACACAATATTTATCAAACGCCGTGGCCACCGCTATTTTTCAATTTGGGCTGAATGCCGCAGGCGCCAGTTTTCAACGCAGTGCCATCGTGAATGGTGCGCTGCCGGGTCTTGCCGGTATTGACGAGCATGACGGTGTCTTGCGCATCGTCACTACAAATTTGGTGGCCAATGGGATAAGCGCGAATGCGATCTTAAGCTCACTCAATGCGGCATCGCCCACCAGCGTGCTGGAGTCGCTCGCGTCGTTTGAACTGCTGCGTGATGTGAATCTTTCTGCGGTGAAATTCACTGCTAGTCGCCTGTTCGTCGCGACACAAGGAGAACGCAGCGCCCTGCATATTTTCAATATCGAGAACGCCGCTCATCCCATGGTGCTGGCTGAACAACAGCATGCGGCATGGGTTGATGCACTGGTAGTCTTGGGCGCGGATCGAATGATGATAATCGGACATACATTGTCCGGCACTGATTCAGCTCAGCAGTTGCACCTGAGTGTGCTGGATATTGCGACGCCCGCCAACCCACCACATCTGTGTGAATCCAGCGTGCTGTCTTCGCCGCAAATGAAGTCAAGTATGAGTACCGCACAGAACAACGAGCGCGCGCTGGCGTTTTACGACCCGCGCGGCTTGTTGGCGATACCCGTTACCGAATTCAGTGATCGCGGTGAAATTCAGTTCAGTGGCGTCGTTGTATACGACCTGAACCCATTTGGCGGATGTAAAGAGATGGCACGTTCCCCAGATGATGACCAAACGATTTTGGGGTCCATTGGCCAGCACATTGGAATTGCTCAAGTTGAACGCCGCATGTTTCTACTCAAAGTTGCTCCACGTAATTTTACAGCGCAACCGTTAAATACTTGGTCGGCGGTATTTTGATGAGCTTTGATTCATGATGAGCCGGTGATTTGAAGTTGTGCAGAACAATTTGAACGTGCGCGAATTGGCGTTGTGGAAGTGGAATATGAACCTGATTCAGCTTTTTGACTGATTTCCTCCCCCTGCTGCTCCCCAGGAGTTTCAAAGGCCGAGTATGCGGCCTTTTTTTCGAAACAGAATCATCTTGCGGAACACAGTTCAGAAGCTATAAGAGCGGCCACCAATGCTCCATAAGGTTTACTACGTGTGCAAGAACTTCACGAGAAGACCCCATGCTCTATGCGCATGATAAGGTCACAAACTTCCTGGTAACCCGTTGCGGTGTCTGCAAAATCTAACGGCGCGGCGCCTGCCAATGCTCGGTTTGGCCTGCTTATCCACATCGCGGCGCGCGAAACATCGCCAGAATATAGGCGCGTGGCCGCGTTCAGCAGTAATGCGATACGCACAACATGGTCGGATTCAACTTTGTGCAGGCGTCCTGTTGTTTTGCGTCGCGCCATCGTGCGTGGGGACATCGCAATTGCCAGCATGATTCGTTTCGTTGGCAAGCGTAATAGCCGTGCCAAATCGTCGATTATTCCGACGCGCAGTCCCGCGCGAATCTGCTTGATCAGCGCAAGCGTATCGCCAAGACTGAGTCGGAGTCGCGCTCCGACGTCATCGCGTTTGAAGTGAGCCCGATTACTTTGCTTCACAGTAGGTCCGCGCCGCGTCATTCAGTTCATCAATCCTTCTTTTTACGGAGACTCCCAGGTTTCGCGTTGCTTTTAGATACGCGACGACGCACCGGGTCACTGCCAGTTTGCTTGGGTCGTTCATGTTTCGCACTCCGCTTGGTAGATGCCTTCTGCTCTGGTACAAATCGCGCCGCATGCTTGAACGCGCATTCCAACACCCAGTGTTGACCGAGCCAATGGATGACCTGGTCGCGATATAAGCGCGCATGGGTTTCGCCGCAGCCGCATTTGGCGGTCCAGAACGGAAAGTCGTCGACCATGCAGTTTGGTTATCCGCGACTTTGTCACCGGCGTTTCCCGTTGCATGTTGATCTCCCCCGAAACCGCCGAGCTTTTAGCGCGCCAGTTGCCATTCCAGATACCGTGCGACACGTGCGATCCCGATTAATCCACCGTCACGAATCACTTCGATCGGGGTGTGATTCTCGAATACGAAATTACGATGCTTCATCCACGCCCGGCGCAACCGCTCGTTATGCGGGTAGAGGAGATAAAGCGTCTTGTATATCGACAGTAACCATCCGATGCGGTCCAACATGTCGCGCGAAATACGAACCGCCGCGCCGCGGTGAAACCGGCGCAGACGCGTTGAACTGCGAGCATTAAGGCCCAACAGCTCCAATTGTTCAGCCTGATCGAGCGACCAACTATCAAACAGCCGCGTAACCAAGCGCGCCAACGCGGCACGTGAAGCCGGTGCGTCAAGATCAGGCACGGTCAGCGCGTCACTCATTCGAGAACCATCAGCTCTGGAATATTGGGTTGCGCAGGATTGATCGTTCGAATGCGTTCGCTAAATCCCCGCTCACCGATTTTAAAAAATACGTCGTGTAGCACATAGCTCACTACCGTACGCGGCAGTTCGAAGTTTCGACGAAGCGGTTTTACTTCCCAATTCTCCACCCGGGCCCGGTCTGCCCAGCGCTGGCAAGCGCCGATGAACACGTTGGCCGCGTGAGGATTCGAAATGTTTTTACGTGCCTTGTAGTCTGCGGTGTGCTGCGCGCCAGTCCACACGATTCGATAACACTGTGCGACGGAATGGTCGCGCAATAGATTTTCCAACATTGCGTTGGTTGCGTCACCGAGGTTCGGGCGCCAGCCGCGTTGTTGCGAACAAAGAGCAAAAAACTGTATCGATTCGGCGAACGCAAGCTCGCTCCACAATGCTTCCGACTCTTCATGCCATGATGCCGGCCAATTTCCCGAGAGAGCTACATTCTCAAGCTCGCGGACCAGCTCTTTTGCGTCAGTGACCAGCAGATCCCAACTCAACCGCTCAAAGTAACAGTTAGTAATTTCCGACTCACTAAAAGTAAACGCATGCGTACTTGATTGCAGCGATGCTTGAATTAGGCGTGCGTTCCTCAACAGATCGATAAGCTCTTGGCTGTACCCATACGTTGGCGACAGCGGTGTGCCACTAAAATCAATCGAACCGAGTGTCGTTTCGTTGATGTAACCACACGCGCGCACCATGGCAATAAAAGCCACTGCCTCCCGGAGCGATAGACTCTCAACCGTGCGCGGAGCGGACTCGATCTCGCCATCACCACCAAGAAATTCGCGAATCAGGTCGCGCCGACGATTCTCTTCGTTCTCGGCCAATTGTTGTCGAACGCGCACGCAAAATGCGCAACCGCAAGAAGCATGCTCGTAGTGTTCGCATCCGGAGCATCGAACCACGATGGGGAGATACCCGTAACGGCTCGATGTGCGATTTACTGCGGCAATTTGCATCTGAACGCCGCAGGCAGGGCAGAATCGGTCGGAGATTAGCGCGGGCGGCATAATCGAGTGCAGCTTCGCCGCCGTACAAGCAATCCCAAATTCTTTCACCAGGTTTTTAGCGCTTTCCCCCAGGTAGAAGCGCGTAACAAGGCTATGCAGGTTCTCAGCGGTTAAATGACCAAGGGGTGTGGGTGGTTTGGTCGCGTCCATGAATGGGTACACCGAAAGTTTATGGGTCGGGAAATATAGCGTCGGATGAACCGATTGTCACTCATAGTGCGTGGCCCTATAGTGCACGCATTCCTACGATTGCGGCATGCCACGCGCCGCCCCTTCACGAAAAATTGACCCGAAACTTCAGTTTGGTGTCCGTCTTACGGAGTTACGAAAAAAGAAAGGCTGGTCTCAAGAGGTGCTCGCACTTGAAAGTGGCCTTGCACGCAGTTACGTTGGCGGGGTGGAGCGGGGGCAACGAAATATTTCGCTGATTAACATTTGTAAACTTGCCGAAACGCTGGGCGTTGAGTCGGCCGAATTACTGAAATTTCGATAACAACAATAAAGTCTCGCTTTGTCCCCACGCTCGCATTAAGTTGTCTAGAAATATAGGTCGGCCCAGTACAATCAATGGCTGACCGCTTGTCGTGGTGTAGCTGATGAGCTGGGTCTTGCTACCGAGCCAATTTCGGTAAACGCAAAGAATTAACTCGGGCTGTTTGTCGAACGGACTAGAAAACGTCTTGGCGCCCAACACTAGCGCCCTACAGCAGTGCCGTTTTTGGGGACTTCGCACGAGCGGCGTTTAGAATTTGTAGTCGGTATGCACACGGGGTTCCCAATGAGCGCAGAAATGTCCGAGTTGCCAGTTCCTTTTTCAAAAGAGTTTTGTCTTGAGCTCAAGGTGCGTGACTACGAGTGTGACATGGCCCATGTGGTCAATAACGCGGTGTATCTCAACTATCTCGAACACGCACGGCACGAATTTCTGGAAAGTCTCGGGATCAAGTTTGCGGAGATGGCGCGCAGACGGGTTAGTTTGGTCGTCACGCGAATCGAGGCGGACTTCAAGTCCTCCCTGGTAAGCGCTGACACGTTTGTAGTACGAACCTCGCTGACGCGCAAGGGTCGGCTACGATTCCAGTTCCATCAAAGTATCCATCGGTTGCCAGATAACCGACTTATGCTTAGCGCCGTGGTGACTGGGACGGCATTGAACGAACGGGGGCGACCAGAAATTCCCCCCGAACTCGAATGTGTGCTGGACGGTCACTGCTAACAGATGGCTTCGTTCGAACTGATCGAGTACGTGCCGCATCGGTGCAGCGTTGCCGATGACGGCAAGGTAACGTGGGAGCGGGACACCGAGTGTCGCCCGATTAAGCATCTGCCGCAACTGTTCTGGGCAGACGGGACGCCTTGGTTAGAGGCGAACCTTTGGGCGCACGAACGGGCGACTTCCGGTAAGACGGATCTCAAAACCGTTAATTCCAACATGCGGCACCTGCACAAGTACGCAGAATGGCTGGAGGTCGAGGGCCTGGATTGGCGGCACTTCCCGATGTTGGAGCGCGACCGAGTATTGATTCGGTGGCGCAAAAAACTTATGGAGATGCGCGACAAATACGGGCTGCTCGCCCCTACCACGGCCACGCAACGGATGAACGCGACGATTCACTTCTACCGCTACGCGCGAGCCAATGATTTCATTGGGCGCGATGCGCAGCTGTGGAAAGACCGGCAGGTCGTCCACCGGTTCCACGATGCCGTCGGCTTCGAGCGCACGATGCTGTTCTCCAGTACCGATCTGGCGATACCCAATCGGGCGCGGCACGGACTTCGGCTTGAAAATGGGCTGACGCCCATTACCAAAGCACAGATGCATGAACTCCTAGATTTCACACAGGAGGAAGGCAATACCAGCCCGGAGCTGCACCGGATTCTTCAGCTCGGTTTTTTTTCAGGCGCTCGCATCGAAACAATCGCGGATCTAAAGAAAGGCTCGCTCGATAACGCTGTAGCTGATCCCGCCGTTCCTGGCGTAGTCTACATCGCCGTCGGCCCCGGCCATCAACCTCACGTGGCGACCAAATTCGATGTGCAAGGTCGCATCCTGGTTCCAGAATGGTTGCTCCATGATCTTAGCGCTTATGTGAGCGATCCGCGCCGGCTCGCACGCGAGGCCTTGGCGCCGCAAAAGAACAAGGACCTGATCTTCCTCACGCGCTTTGGCGGTCGTTATGCGGAAAGGGAATCGGCTTCCGGCACGGCAGTGGGTCGGGCGATGGTCGACCTGCGCCGGGCGGCAACATCGGCCGGCCTCACGTTCATGAAGCACTTTCATTTTCACATGACGCGGTCAACCTTCGGCACCTGGCTGACAGCGACCCTGCTGGAGAAGGGTTACAACGTAAAGGCCGTGCTCACGTTTGTCAGCGACGCCATGCTGCACAAGGACGTTGAGACCACGCTGCGCTACATCAAGTTCGTCGAGCAAACCCCGATCAAAATCGAGGTCGCTAATGAATTCACGGAAGTGTTTCTTGGCCTGAGCACGCGCCTTGGTAACGACCGTGCTTGACCTGCAACTGCCCGACCTGACCTTTCCAGACGTAGCTTATGGCGTGCGAGAGACACCGAGGGATTTGCGCTGCCTGCTCTACAGAGGCGGCGCGGGGGCGAACGCCAGGAAAGTCGGCGCGATGATCGACGCGGGGAAACTGGGCATACCGCTGGTTGAACGCATCGAGTTGGTAAAGAAGATTCACGAGGTGATCGCTAATTTTCTCGGGCGGGGCGGCCGACGGGCTACGGTAGAAGGGCGGATTGATTCGCTACGGAAATTCTTCCATTGGGCGGACGAGACCGGGAACCCTCTCGATCTGGAGTCGGTCGCGGATAACTATCTGCACTGGACCGATGCGCTCCAACAGCGGGTCCGGGTCGGGAAAGGATTGAGCGAGCGCTCAGCCCACTACTCAGGATCAGTAGTAGGATGGGTGCTGGACCGCGTGATCGGACGGAGCAAGCCCATCGTCAAGTTGACTCACCTGCGAAAACAGCCAAGGGGCACACGTGCGGTTGGCGCAGAGGCGGACAAAAGGAATTTGTCGGATATTTTTGCCTTTGGCCGCGTTCTGCTCGACATCTCGGATGGGTTGAGTATAGGCGCGATCTGGGGGCCGCTGCCGGTACTCATCCCGTTGCGGAACGGCAAGGTCCTGAATGAGTGGTCGAGATTGAAGCGACCCGAGACCCTTAAGCCGCCGAATCCAAAGAAATTATGGCAAGCGAAATACAATGCGAAGCAATCGGTGAAAACCCGCGCGGACTATGAAGCTGATCGCACGCTGCGAACACGTTATCCGCTGGTCAACCTTCGGATCGAGGCCGAGATGCACATGTTCATGGGGCAGCCGGCCGTCAATCTGGCGCAAGTGCATCAACTGCGCATGGATCAATGGAAGTTCAAGCCATCCACCCATGGATATGAGGTGCGCGCCTACAAGCATCGGCGATGGGGCCCCGTGGTGTTTGAGATTTACTCCGAATACCGTAAGCTCTTCGAAGCCTACCTTAAATGGCGCAAGGCGATCTTCCCACACGATGACGACGGGCTGCTGTTCCCGCTGGTCGGGGATGGGCGGTCCCCCGAGAAACGGCCAACCTTTGAATTGCTCAAAACGCGATGCCTGCGCGCCGGCATCAAGTACATGCCGCCGTCTATGCTGCGCAACACTAACGTTAATTGGATGCTGCGACGCACTAACGATCCCGATCTTACGGCGGAAGAGAAACAGCATTCCACGAAGACGCTGATCGGCATCTACGAGAAACCGAGCCAGCAGCGGGCGATGGTGCAGATCAAGGGCTACTGGGCCAAGCACGACCCGGCACAGGTGGCAGCCGGTCCGGGGTCGTGCATCGGCAAGGAACCCGAGCCGATGCACGACATTCCTGCAACAGCCACAAAACCGGACTGCCAGACGCCGGCCGGGTGCCTGTTTTGCGTGAACCAGCGTGACATCGACAGCCTCGATCACGTTTGGTCGCTGGCGAGCTATCGACTACTTAAGTCCTTCGAGCTGACTGCTCACCGGCAACCCGCATCGAATAAGCCGCAGCCTACACATCCCGCCGAGCTTGCCATTGACCGGCTGACAGCCAAGCTGGCGTACATCCGGTCGTCGAGCGCCAAACGTGAGACGTGGGTTCAGGAAGCCCTGCTGCGCATCGAAGAAGGGCGCTACCACCAGGACTGGGCGGGGATGATCGATAAGGAGCGGGCTGGGAGCACTCGCAATGAAGCTTGAACAACTGTGCTTGCAGATTGATTTGCCTCTGGTGCATCCGCAGGCAAGGAACTTTCGACCGGCGAGCTGGCCGCCCCCCCCGGATTGGTCACCGATTCTGGATGCCGAGGGGGTGGCGCAATGTGTTTATAGCGATTCCGTCTGGCCGCTCGATGTCTGGGCGGGTAAGCCCTTAAAGTTGAACTTTGGCGATGGCCATAAACGGCGCAGTGCGGGCACGGATAAGCCCAATGCCGACCTGTTACGCCAGTGCGCGGTGTGGTTCCTTTTTGGCCCCAGAGGCTGTCGCAATCCGGCAAGTTTGGTAGGCAAACTTCAAATCATCAAACCCATCTTCGTGGTGTGTGCCGAAGAACGGATTGTGGCGACTGACCTTAGGCGCTTTCCGAAGGTGATCGACAAGGTTACGCGGGCGCTGGCACCATCCAATTTCGACTATGCCATCACCATCCTGCACGAGCTGCTGGACGCGCGAGATGACCTTGGATTCTGCCTGTTCGACAAGGACGGACTGGCGCGGTTGGTAACGCTCCGGTCCGATCGCGAGATCGAACAGACCCCCTACATCCCACCGAGAATCTGGACCTACCAGCTCTCGCGTTTGCGTGAGTGCCTGACCATCTATCTGAAGCATCGGGAACAGGTTGAGGCGTGTTTCCAGTTCTGTCTGGACTCCTATGCGAAGAATTATGGGTCGCTGAAGCAGGCTGTCAATTCAAAGGTGGACGGCTCAAGGCCGCCTTTTCAGAACCGCACAAAGCGTAAAAGGAAAGGTTGCATTTTCCACGGCTCATTCAAGAAAACCGCCGACCGTTTCGGCGTGACCGCACTAATCGAGCAATGGGTTGGCCCGTATACTGGAAAGAAGGGAGAGCATCAGATCACGGTATTTTCGCAATACCTTGATCTGGTATCCAAGGTCGGCTTTGCGTACCTGCTCAATTTTTCGCTGATGCGAATCGAGGAAGGGTGGAACCTGCGCTCGGACTGCCTCATGGTGGAGCAGGACGAGAGTTTTGGCGACATCCACATGCTACGCGGAGAGACGACTAAGACCGACCAGGATGCGGACGCCCGATGGCCGGTGAGCGAGAGTGTCAAGCTGGCGATCGAGGCGATGAAGCATATTGCCGAGTTGCGCATGCGTTGCGCCCGCGAGCGCGACGGCATCGGCCTGACGTCGGCGGATAAGGCGAATCCCTATCTGCTCGCATTTCAGTACGAACCGTGGGGCTGCGGAAGGAGCCAGTCATACCGGCTGCGCCCGGCGAAGCGGCGCTATGCGCAGATGACGGAATTTTTTCCGCTGCTATTCGATGCCAAGCAACTCACCATCACGGAAAATGACCTGCGACTTGCACGCCTGATCACGCCCAGCCTGAACCAGGACGAATTTAAAGTTGGGGAAAAGTGGAAGTTTGCGTGGCACCAGCTCCGTCGCACCGGTGCAGTCAACATGTTGTCCTCGGATATGGTCGATGAACCGTCGTTGCAATTCTTGCTGAAACACCAGTCGCGCGTGATGACCCTTTACTATGGCCGCAACCACTCACGGCTGAATCTGGACCGCGACACGCGAACCCTGTTTCTCAAAACCATGTACCAGGAATTCGGCCGGGAACTGCGCGAGTTGCAGTCCCCCCAGTTTGTCAGCCCGCTCGGCCCCGAACGCAAGGCGGCCATCGTCCATTTTATTAAGGAGACCGAGGCCACGGCCTTGGATAAAGCTGCTCGACAGGGCAAGATCGGGGCACGGCGCATACGCGCGGGGTTCTGCGTCAAGAATCGTTCGTGTCCCTACGGCGGCCACGAGGCCATCGCTCATTGTCTCGGGGGTGACGACGGTAAGGGCTGCCCGGAACTGTTAGTTGATATCAAAAAGGAGCCAGATATTCGGGCGTATGAGGGAGTGATCGACGATCAATTGAGTGTCGTACATCCCGACAGTCCTAGGCACAACCGCTTGCAAGCTGAGAAACGAGCCATCTCTAAATACTATGAAATCACAGCGACCCAAAACGGCTGAAGCCAACTTCCGTGAGGCGTTCGAGCGCCTAAAGATCGGCAAGCCGAAGGTCCTTCCGCCTGACGCTCAGGTTAGCCAGAACAACGTCGCCAAGGAGGCGGGGTGTGATCCGTCTGCGCTTCGCAAGTCTCGATTCCCGTCGTTGATTGCCGAGATACAGAACTATGTGGCTGCCCACGGTGGTGAGGTACCTGAATCCGAACGCCAGAAACTTCTTAAACAACGTCAGCGCAGCCGCGCAGCACGTGAGATGGTAGCTGACTGCAAGAACCAACGTGATGCCGCCGCCGGGCTCCTAGTCGAGGCTCACGCCCAGATTGCGATTCTGACCAGGAGTTTGATTGATGCAGAGGCGCGCATTGATGCCCTGCGTCCAAAGGATGGTACTATTCAGTCGTCCGGGAGCAGGCCAAAAAGTAGTCCTCTGGGTGTGGACACCATTGGGCCGAAAAAGGATAAAAAGTGACTTCCCCATGGACATTTGGACATCTGACGTAAACTCAGCATTTACAGCTACTTCACGCACTGTCCATGGGAGGGCAACACGCCGGTGAACCGACAGCGGTGGTGTGGTCTACTACGCCAACTATTTGAAGTTCATGGAACGTGCACGTACCGAATATCTACGCAGCCTCGGTTTTGAACAAGACGAGCTCATCGCCAACGAGGGTGTGATGTTTGCGGTGCGCTCGGTGAAGCTGGATTTTTTGAAGCCCGCA
>JACQEQ010000272.1 GCA_016200445.1 Gammaproteobacteria bacterium
AAGCAGGAAAATGTCCGCAGATTCTCTTCATCGTAGTGCCTGGTGCGTGCTGGTGTCTTCGCTGGCATTCGCGTCGATGGCGGCCATGATCAAACACCTCGCTGTTGCCATGCCGACCGAGATGATGGTGTTTTTTCGCAATGGTTTTGGGTTGCTTGCGCTTGCACCCTTGTTGTTGCGCAGCGGTGTGAGTTTGAAAACCGAGCATCTTCGCTGGCACATCGGACGCGCGCTGTACGGCGTGACTGCGATGTATTGTTTCTTCTACGCCCTGGGCAAACTACCGCTCGCCGATGCGGTGTTACTCAATTACACCGCGCCGATTTTCACGCCCTTAATTGCGTTGCTCTGGTTGCACGAGCGTGTGCCAAGCAATGTGCGCTGGGCGATTGCAGTGGGTTTTATCGGTGTGTCGTTAATTCTCAAGCCCGGGCACGACTTGTTTTCTCCGGCAACCTTGGTGGGTTTGGCGTCAGGCGTGTTTGCCGCGCTGGCGATGACCTCGATTCGCCGCATGGCGCAAACCGAACCCGCTCTGCGTATCGTGTTTTATTTTGCGGTGGTGGCAACGGCGGTGTCGGCGGTGCCGTTGCTGTGGGCATGGCAAAGTGCGGCATGGGACGATCTGTTGCCGTTGGCGGGCGTGGGCATACTTGCCAGCGTCGGCCAATTGTTTCTCACCAAGGCGTACACCTTGGCCCCGGCGGCACGTGTGGGCGCTTTAACCTATGCCACCGTGGTATTTGCGGCGGCGTTGGGCTGGTTCGTGTGGGGCGAAATGCTGGATATTTTTTCGCTAGGCGGGGCGGCATTGGTCGGAATTGGCGGGGCGATGGCAATGCGGCGTTTTTTTTAATCACCGGTTCAAGATTTCACTGCATCCAATCGACCGGGATCTAAGTAGCTGGTTTTGACGTTTCGTTGCGGCTGCTCAAATACAGTAGCGAGCATAATGTCATGCACAAGCGCGAGTAGATGGTGAGGGTAGTCAGCGCCGATATCGCGAAAAGCGCGACAGGAATGCCCAGTACAATAAGAACATGTTCGGCCAGATTGCCGCCATCCTGTGCGTAGCCGGTGAGCGCGATGCCCAAAATAATCATCGACGTCGATACTGCGCGGCTGGTCCGCCAGAGGCGAATTTGTTCCTGCAATTGTTCCAGGCTTGTGCCGCGCGCGTTGAAAAACAAGTAGGAAAAGATGAAAGATTGTAAGCGTGTGTATCGCGCACGTTGTGCCAGCCAGCGTTGCGGAAGCCACCACACCAGCGGCGGATCATTTACAAAGCGGCGGTAGTCGTTTTCAATCAAGGCTTCATGAACTTGCATCAGTTCGCCAACCCAGGCGTAGTCTTTACGCGCCAGCCAACGCTTGAATGCCAGAATTTCAAACAGCGTGAAGAATAACGGTGCGGTTAATTCCAGTAGTAATCCCGTGCAGAAAATTAAAATCACCGACAATGTCGCGATGAGGGTGCTTAACACCGGTTCCAAAAGTTTATTGCCGGCAAACGGTGCGGCCAGTTCGGCAAAGCGTTGTGCCCAGCGCTGCCAGAGTGTGATCGCTTGCGGAAAAGTGATGTCCGCGTGGGCGATTTGCAGATTCAATAAGGTGGCAAAAATAAACAGATTCACCAACAGCACACCGCCGGTGATGCCGTATTCAGTGAGTGCCGCAATCGGTTTCATCGGGTTGGCGTACGTCGTACCCACCACACCGACGCCGCACCGGCGGCGCAGCCGATGATGTTGCCGATGCCCGGTAGCACCGTGCCTAAGGCGGCCCCGCCCAAACAGCCAGCACCCGCGTCAACCCAGGTATGTGCCTCGTTTTTGCTTGATTCCGTTGCGACGGTCAGGGCCGGTAGCTGAGTAGGTGCGGTGTCCAAAGCCATACCCGCTGTGCTGCCGAGCAAACCGCAGGTGAGCAACAATGTATTTGCAGTCGTGGTATTCATGTTCTGGCTCCATCGGCGTGTTGCTGGTTTGCGGCGGCAACGCGCACGCACAGTGATTTAGGTACGATAATTATAATCCCTGAGTGCGCGCTCGAGCGTGTCCGAATGAGCCGGTTGACGGTGAAAAATTCACCGTTGCATTGCGATCCGCGCCGCGTGATTGCGGCATTTCGGCGTAGAATCCGCACGCATGAAATCAGATGCAAAATCTCGAACGTTAACGCTGGTGATCCCGGTTGCAAATGCAGCTGCGGGTGATGCGGCGATGCGTCCGCAAGCACTCGAATTGCTATTGACGCGCGCACAACAGGTGACCGCTATGCCTAATTTCGAGACGCTCTTGTGCCGGTTATTTGATGTCACGCTGCGACCCGATGCCGATGTGCCCATCGCGCCGGTCACTTACGGCCTCGATCACGGTGAAACGCCGCAAGGGTACTGTTTGCGTGCCGACCCAGTGCATGCCGCCGCTGATCGTGATGTGCTGCGGATGCTTGATCCACGCACATTGGCGATTGCACCGCCGGAGGCGCAGGCACTAGTCGCGACATTAAACGCGCATTTCGCGCAGGACGGATTGCAATTTGCCGCCCCGCAGCCGCAGCGCTGGTATCTAGATTTGCCCACAGACCCAGCACTGCGCACGCACCCGTTGGCAGACGCCATCGGCGCATCAATGCACGATTACCTGCCGTTCGGCACCCACGGCAAACGCTGGCAGGGGATTCTCAACGAGATTCAGATGGTGTTGCACGAACATCCGGTCAATCTTGCCCGCGGGGCGCGCGGTGAATTGACTATCAATAGCGTTTGGTTTTGGGGTGGTGGCCAGACGCCGCCGGTTGCGCAAAAATGCTGGGCACAAGTATGGAGCGATGATGTCGTTGCGCTCGGTCTGGCCAAGCTTTCGGGTGTGCCGCGTACCGGCGCACCTGAAAGCGCCAGAGCTTGGCTTAACGCGGCGGTAACGCCCGGTGAGCATTTATTAGTGCTGCCTGGCGAATCGCGTGTTGAACTGGCAGGTATGGACGCAGCGTGGTTCGCCCCGTTGCTCGCCGCATTGAAGAAGCGTGTTTTGCAGCGATTGACGCTGCATCTGGTTAGCGGTGCTGGTTATAGCGTCGACACCGCCGCTCTCAAACGCTGGTGGATACGGCGCCGGGAACTCGCTCAATTTTTGAGCGCGCCAGTGTGAATGATGCGATGCTAAGCGACTTAGACCAGCGCGTCCTGCGTAGCTATTTTTGTAGTCAGGAGCCGTGTAGTGACAATTAATATCAAGCGTCGCAGTACGATGGCGCATCATCTGCCCAGTGACCTGCATCCGGTGCTGGCACGCATCTATGCCGCGCGCAGCGTTACTACGTCCGGGCACCTGGAGCACGCGCTCGAACATCTTTTGCCCTACCACGGCCTGATGGGCATTCTACCGGCGGCGGCGTTGTTGGCCGATGCGGTCATCAGGCAGCGGCGTATTCTGATTTTGGGCGACTTCGACGCCGATGGCGCTACCAGTTGTGCGCTGGCGGTGCGCGCGCTACGGCAGCTGGGTGTCGAACATGTCGGCTATCTGGTGCCCAATCGTTTTGAATTTGGTTATGGTCTGACCCCTGAAATCGTCGCCGTGGCCGCGCAGCGCAAACCCGACGTGCTCATCACGGTCGACAACGGCATTTCCAGCGTGGAGGGCGTGCGTGCCGCAAAAAATGCCGGCATGCAGGTGGTGGTTACCGATCATCATTTGCCTGGGGAGCAACTGCCTGACGCTGATGCCATCGTGAACCCTAATCAACGCGGCGATACGTTTGCGAGCAAAAACTTAGCCGGTGTCGGTGTAATTTTTTACGTGATGTTGGCATTACGCGCGCAACTGCGCGAGCGTAACTGGTTTGCGCGACCGCCAGGCATGGCAGAAGTGCGGGAAACGCAGGAGCCGTTTTCCCGTCAGAGCAATTTACCCGAGCCTAATCTTGCACGCTTGTTGGATTTAGTGGCGTTAGGCACGGTGGCCGATGTCGTGCCGCTTGATTTCAACAACCGTATTTTGGTTCAGCAAGGGTTGGCGCGGTTGCGTAAAGCGCAGTGCTGCGCTGGCATTCGCGCCTTACTGCAAGTAAGCAATCGCCGCTGCGAACGTGTCGTTGCAGCGGACCTTGCGTTCGCAGTCGCGCCGCGCCTTAACGCTGCTGGACGCTTAGAAGACATGTCGTTGGGCATCGAATGCCTGCTGATCGATAACGAAGATCACGCCACAACACTTGCCCAGCGCCTCGACGAACTCAACCATGACCGCCGCGAAATCGAAACGCAAATGAAAGACCAGGCGCTGGCGGCTTTGAAGTCCTTGCAGTTGCAGCCAGACAATCCCGAGCTGCCGGTTGGTTTGTGCTTGTTCGACCCGCACTGGCATCAAGGCGTCATCGGTTTGCTTGCTGCACGCGTGAAGGAAAAATTTCATCGCCCGGTGATCGCGTTCGCGCCGTCGCAAAACGATGAGATCAAAGGTTCGGCACGCTCTGTCAGCGGTCTGCACATCCGTGATGCATTGGATGCGGTGGCTGCGCGCCATCCCGGCTTGGTGCAAAAATTCGGCGGCCATGCCATGGCTGCGGGCTTGACACTGCGTCGTGCCGATTATGAAGCATTCAGTTTAGCGTTCGACACGGAAGTGCGCCGCCATCTACAGCTCGCCGACTTATGCGGTGTGATTCAAAGTGACGGCGAATTACAACCCGCCGAAATAACTCTCGACCTGGCACAACTGCTGCGCTACGCAGCACCTTGGGGGCAATCATTTCCCGAGCCGATGTTCGACGGTATTTTTGACCTGGTGCAACACCGCGTGGTAGGCGAGCGGCATTTGAAAATGGTGCTGCGTGCGCCCGGAGAAAATCGCCTGATCGACGCAATTGCGTTCAACACCAGCGCAACGCAATGGCCAGCGGCTACCCGGCAAGTCAGTGCCGCGTATCGCGTCGACGTCAACGAATATCAGGGCAGGCAGACTGTGCAACTCGTGGTTGAACACGTGGAGCCGGCGTGTCGCTCAGAAGTTTGAGGTATCGATAGTGTAAGAGCCTGTTCAAGATCTCGCTGGTGAGATGCAGTGAGATCTTGAACACGCTCTTAGACAATTAGCGTTAGTGTCCCCACAACGGTGAAAACGTTAAGGCATGGTTAAAAGAAGACCCGCACAATCTCGCATCTTGTTTCATAACGGCAGTTTATCTGGAAGGCTACCCGCGTGATTCTGAATTTCTGACCCAGACTTTTTGTTTGGCGGGATTCATGCAATATTCGAGTAGATCACACTCCAGTCAACACAACTCAAGTAAACTGCGTCACGGTTTCCATTCACATAGAAGTCGACTGAATGAAAAGTGGTCTAACAGTCATAATCCCTGCTTATAAC
>JACQEQ010000264.1 GCA_016200445.1 Gammaproteobacteria bacterium
CAACTGCCCAAACAAATCCCCGGATATGGAGATGTTTCCATAGGGCAGCGCGATTGAAGCAATCAAGTCGTCACCGCCATTCAATTCCACGTAGGTGCTGGAATTGGAGCTACCCTTGCGCAATTGACCTTGCGCGACCACAGTATCCGCTTGGGCTTGCACAACGTGCAGATCAGCATAAATATCAGCCGTAGGTAAGCCTTCGGATGACACGACATTATCGCAGCCCGACAGAAGTGCGCCCGAGCACAAAAAAGAAAATATCACAGTGCCTCGCATGTTCTACCTCCCGTTAAAACCAATATTTAATACTCACCAACGCTGCGTTGATGTCCGTACCTGCCACATCCACATAGTGTTGCCAACGTAGCCCCAGGGAAACGTTCTGCATGACATGCAGGCCTGCTTCCGCACCCCACATCGGCTTTAAATCTTGGGCGCGGCCAACTTGCTGGCGAATCAGCACCGCGCGCGCATCCCAGGCACCACCATAGAAACCGGTGTGTTCGGCGCTGTGAGCCGATGAGCATGATGCGACAATGGTGAATATCATCGCCAGTGCTTGAAAAAAGCTTCTAGCAGCTGTTCTCTGAAACATCGTCCATTTCATATTTGGCCCTGTAATTGTCTAATGCACATACACGTCGATCTCTGTAAATAAATAAACTTGGGGCAGACCAGAAGTGCGTCAATCGGACGCCAACCTTGACATATTAGTGAAGTCACCCCGCCTACAAATTTTTAGAAAACTTACCCTGCGCTACAGAACCGGCCCACAAGCAAGTAAGTCGATTCGTACTATTGCAAAATCTGAGCAATCAATGTTTCATCAACCATATGGAACGGTAGTACGTTCGACGCAGCAGAACTACTATCAATGTTTATAGTTTTTTCGGTGACCGACGAAATGCTCAGCACTAGGACTCACTATGATCGAGCAAGAAATCATTGCGATTCGACAACTATGCAGCCTTGGAATTGACGGGCAACAGTTAGTCCCGATTTTGCTACCCGCAATCCGTAAACTGATACCGGCGTACTCGAGTACGTTTTTGTGGGCAAATAACCAGCATAAATTCACGAATTTCTTCGATGAAAGTCCCGATTCGACCGCCTATGCCGATGCCTATTTAAATGGGTTTTTGGATAATAAGGACCGCGAAGCACGACCAAGTCTGAGCGACTGGCTTAGAACAAAATCCGGCGTCACGACGTCGGAGCGTTTCATGTTTCAGGATTTCACGCGCTCTGGTTTTTACAATGAAATTCTGCGTCCGCTTAAATATCATCATGAGCTGATCGTTGGGCTGAAGGATGGCCATCACCCGCTCGGAATACTTTTTATTCACCGGTCACTTCAAGATCGAAACTACTCTGCTGAAGAAGAAAATACGCTTCGACGCATCGCACCCTATCTCGTCCATGGCATCAGCCATCGCGAGCCCAGCCAAAAAACTGCGGAATCGTTTACTAAATCCGGAATGCTGGTATTCGACAGCGCGAAAAATCTGCTCCACATGGATGCGCAAGGGCAACAAATTCTGTTCTTAATTGCGAATCCGACGGCGTCGACCCGCACACTTGCACGCTTATGTGAATGCAAAATTCCGCGCGAGATTATAGCTTTATGCGACTCGTTCTCCGACTTGCTGCATGTTCAACGCCGCAACGAAATAAACACGATTACACCAGTGTGGCAGCACAAAAATGCGTGGGGGACATTTACATTTAGAGCGCATTTGGTAATGCCCTATGCCAATGTGGCAGAACCGCAAATCATCGTCTTGTGTCATTACCATGAACCGGTTCAGGCGAAGTTTTTACGCGTCTGTCACGAACTCAAGCTCACGCAAAAGCAGATCAACGTTGCTACGCATCTCCTCATGTCGGTAAACTCTTACGCGGAAATCGCGCTGCAGATTAATGTGAGCGTGAACACCGTCATTCATCACACACAAAATATTTTTGCCAAACTTGGTGTCAACAACCGGATCGATATGATGCGGAAATTCAGTACGTGACGGAGTTCATCTAAGCGCAGATAAGACGAAGTTGGTACGTTAACTATTCCAGCACGATAGTGCCGACAAAGAGCACTTCAGGAAAACTTCGCTGTAACTCCTTACTGAAAAAATTCGTCATGCTGACGCCTTGGCTATAGCGAATCCGGATGCCCGTTGTCAGCTCTGTTTTTGGGCCGGCTAACCAGATGCTACCGGACTGGCTTTCCACCAATACATAGCTATACGCCTGCGTATGCAGTACCTCGCGTACTACGCCTGCGTTTGGAAGTTGAGTTTTTTCCGCTTGCCGCTTTACGAGACGTTGCTGGTATGCCTGCTCTTGTTCTTTACTACCCCAATAGCCGAGATCGCCCTGGGGATTGAAGGTCGCGTAGTGCACGCTGCGCGAATAACCATCGCGATTCGTGCCGCTAATTACGTAAATCCAGTCTTTGTGCACAATCGTGCTAAAACTTGCCAACGGCTGCTGCAATGGCGTGGTAATTTTCCAGCCTCCAAGCTCGCCGTTCGCTGTGCGTACGCTGCGCTCAATGCTATCGACGTATTCCGCACCAGTAATGCCGCCTAACGCGTATACCGAGTCGGCATGGGTCGCGGTCGATAAACCATACCGGGCGATTTGTAGCGGACTGGTCGGCACCCACTTCTCGAACATACCTGCCGTGTTAACACGCGCCCACTCAACGCTGGTGAGGCCTACGCCTCGCACTTGGTCATGACCGCCGATTGCATATGCATCACTGCCGATGCCTTTCACTCCACCGACATAGCGTGGCATGGTCAATGTTACGGGCTCAAGCTGCCACGGCCCGAGCGATCCGTCGGCAGCAAAAAATGCGTGCTCCACGCTATCCAGCAAAGCACCACCGAACCCGCCGAAACTATAAAGCCCCTTAGCGGTCGCAACAATTTTAGAGCAACGACGCGGCATCACCATCGTATTGGTTTCGGCGATCCATGGCCCTAACGAGCCGTCCGCTTGAATGCGCGCACGTTCAACCGAACGCAATAAATTATGACCATTCGGACCGTTGCCGCCTCCGGCAATATAGATCCAATTGTCATGCACCGCTGCCTCGACGAAACCACGCGCTTCGAGCAACGCTGGGCCAGCCTGCCAGGACGTCAGCGTGCCATCCGGTTGAACACGTGCAAATTCGGTGCTGCTTAAAAAATCATGGCCGTCCACACCACCTAGCATGTAAATCACGCCGTTGTGGGTTACCACGGCAGCCCCCGCACGTGCGATCGAGATTGCGGACGTCTCAAGCCAACCAGGGATCCAAACAATCTGTTGTTTGCTGCAACCGGCAAGCACGACAACACATCCTATGCACACTGCCCTTGCGAAGCCTAATATCATGACCGCCGACCTCCATAAAAAAGCCCTCATCGATTATTTCTCGATGAGGGCTGTAGCATCTCTGCAAATTAAAGTTTGCTGTTTTTTATCCGCGCAACACCGCCAAAACTTCCGAACCATAATGCGCCGTCTGAGGCGCGCGCCATGGAAAAGACATTGTCGCCGAACAAGCCATCGGCCTGTTTCATTACATTGAAGCCGGAGTTGTCGGGCTTGAAGCGCGCCAGGCCACGATTGGTCCCGATCCATAATTTGCCGTCTTTATCGTCTATCTTCAGCATAAAGATATGATTCCCGGGTAAGCCATCCTTAACGGTATAGGTCTTCCAGGTTTTGCCATCGAAACGTGACAGCCCGCCACCCCACGTACCGCACCACAACACGCCAGCGGCATCCATGGTCAACGACACGATGTAATTCGGGTTATAGCCGACCTGAATATTGCTCAACCCTTGCTCGGCTTTTTGCTTGGCATGATGTTGCGAAACCTTTGCGGGATCCACTGCGAATGCAACTTCATTTTTTACAACGTCATAGTCTGCGCCTAAGCCTTGGTCATGTTGCCAATGCGTCCATTTACCGTCTTTAAAGCGCGCTAAACCGCCTTCTGTCGCGAACCACATCTCGCCGTTCTTACCAGCCTTCGCTCCATACACCCAATCGTTGGGCAAGCCGCCCTTGGTATTTTCAACCGTGAATGTTTGCCAGCTGGCGTCATCGTCCAATTTGCCACCGCGCACGCGATTTACACCCGACCACGTTGCGATCCGTAAATCGCCGTTGCTCGCGGGGACCACATCGTAAACAAACTGATCGGCAAGACAATTGGGGATGTTGTAGTTCTTCCACGTGTTGGTCGACAGCGT
>JACQEQ010000265.1 GCA_016200445.1 Gammaproteobacteria bacterium
CAAACACAAACCGTGCGCGGCACCGAGTTGTTAACGCCGTTGCGCCTGTGGTTCGACAAGGCGCCTAAACAAGATATTTCACCTGAATATGCGCATCGTTTTGAATCCGCACTGCATGAAGTCGAGCAGAAACTGGATGGCGACCGTGTATTGGCAAACGAAATTCAAGCGGCCGGCAATGTGTTGCTCAGCATTCCGTATCGTTTGCAAAGTCTGGGCGCAGCGGCCGACTTGCGCACTTTGCCGGAGCCGTTACTACGTTTCACCGTGCCGCTGTCGGCGCAAAGCGAGACCAATGTGCTCGACAATTTTTTCAGCACCTTCACGCGTGGCAGTGTTCCGCCGACCACGTCGTTTCGCGTTCCCGCCAGCACGCTGAGCAGCGCGGCATTCGCCTTGGGGCACTTTCAACCGCAAGTGGATTTCGACGGGAAAGTGCGTTTCGAAAATTTGGTGGTCGCGCATCAAGGGCAAAATTTTCCGTCCTTGTCGTTGGCGCTGGCGGCGGCGGGGATGGGCGTGAATCTAAAAGAGGCGCGCGTGCTGCTCGGGCGCGGCGTCATGTTGGGCACGGAGTTGTTGGATACCGACAAAACGCAGCGTTTGATGCCTTATTTTTACAAACGCAAAGGGGACAAAGGCGCTTTCAAAACCATCTCGTTTCAAAATGTCTACAACCAGCACGCGGCAAACGAATTGTTTCGCGACCAGGTGGTCATTATCGGGTTGACGCATCCGGACTGGATCGAACCCGTTGCAATTCCCACTGGCGAAATGGTCGCACCCGTGGTGGTGTTAGCCAACACCGTCACGAGCATTTTGAACGGCGACTATTATCGCGTGCCTGAATGGGCGCCATGGATAGAAATTCTGGCGATCTTATTGGTCGCGCTGTATCTAGTGTCGCTATTACCGCGCATTCGTGTCGGCATGGGCTTGGCGTTGACGGCGATTTTCGTGGTGATGTTCGGAAATTTGTATGTCATCGTCATGGCGGCGCAGGGCATCTGGTTGCAATTGATTACCCCGATCGCACAACTGCTGGTCGGCCACACGATTCTGGGTATCAAACGTGGCTACGGCGAACTCGCGGCGCGTTCACGCAGTGAAAATGCCGAAGCCAATCGCATGCTGGCCTTAGCCTATCAGTCGCAAGGTCAGCTCGATTTGGCCTTCGAAAAATTGCGCAAGTGTCCGCTCGACGATGCCTTGCTGGAACTGCTGTATTCGCTGGGCCAGGATTACGAACGCAAGCGCCAGTTCAGCCGTGCGGCCGTGGTGTTCCGCCACATCTCCAGCCACAAGCCAGAATTCCGCGACGTGGTGCGGCGAATCATGAGTAATAACGAAGCCGCCGGCACGCAAATCCAATCCACGCCGGGTGCTTCGATGCACAACACCCTGGTGCTGAAGAACAACGGCGTGCAAAAGCCGATGCTCGGCCGCTATGAAATCGAAAAAGAACTCGGGCGCGGTGCGATGGGCATGGTGTATCTCGGCCGCGATCCAAAAATCGGCCGCACCGTTGCAGTCAAGACCGTCGCCTTATCGCAGGAGTTCGATGCGGAACAACTGGTGGAAGTCAAAGAACGCTTCTTCCGCGAAGCCAGCACCGCCGGACGGTTGAATCATCCCAATATCGTGACGATTTACGACGTTGGCGAAGAACATGACCTAGCCTATATTGCGATGGACTATCTCGAAGGCGTCAATCTTTCGCCCTATACGCGCAGCGATAACCTGCTACCGCTGGCTGAAATATTTTTAATCGTCAGTAAAGTTGCCGATGCGTTGGATTATGCGCACGAGCACCAAGTGGTGCATCGTGACATTAAACCCGCCAACGTGGTGTACAACGCAGCCAAACGCCAAGTGACCGTGACGGATTTTGGCGTTGCGTTTTTGGTCGATGCCAACAAAACCAAAACCGGCACCATCTTGGGTACGCCGTCGTATATGTCGCCCGAGCAGCTAGCGGGGCAAAAAGTCGATGGACGTTCCGATTTGTTTGCACTGGGCGTAATGTTCTTTCAGATGGTCACCGGCGAGTTGCCGTTCATCGGCGAGTCGATCGCGACCTTGCTGTATAAAATCGCCAATGAAAAACATCCTGACCCACGGATGTTCCGGCCCGATCTGCCGGTGTGTGTGGGACGGGTGATCGACAAAGCCTTGCGCAAGGAAATCGACCAACGCTTTCAATCCGGGCGCCAATTGGTGATGGCCTTGAAAAAATGTCAGGAAATTATCGAGAAATCGAAACTGCGAGCGACAGCGTGAGCGACCAAACACTTCATATCACAGGACTCAGCGAAACCGGCCGGGTGCGCGACCATAACGAGGACTGCATCGCGGTGCGCCCGGACTTAGGCTTGGCGGTGCTGGCCGACGGTATGGGCGGGCATCGTGCCGGCGAAGTGGCGAGCAGCCTCGCGGTGCAAGCGGTGGTCGACGAATTCGAACGTGCGTTGGCCGAGTCACCTTTGGCGTCAGGGCTTGACGACGACGGTACCGAAGCGGTGTACCTCACATTGAACACCGTCGCGCAAGCCAATACGCTGGTATATCAAAGCGCACAGCAGAGTACCGAGCGCACCGGTATGGGCACGACACTGGTGCTGGCTTTATTCGCGCCGGGCAGTGTGACCATCGCGCACGTCGGCGATTCGCGTGCATATCGTTTGCGCGAATCGAATCTGGAACGGCTTACGCAGGACCACTCGATGTTCGAAGAAGCGGTACGTAAAGGCATGTTTACGCCGGAGCAAGCGCAGCGTAGTTTCGGCAAAAATATCATCACTCGTGCGCTGGGTGTGGCGCCAGATGTCGATATTGATGTGCAGCAATTCGCATTGCTTTCAGGTGATGTGTTTCTATTGTGCTCCGACGGTCTTTCTGATTTGGTAGGCGATGTTGACATGCAAGCCGTGCTGCATGAATTCGGTGCTAATCATGCGCACGCCGTACAACACTTGATTGAACTTGCGAATGCGCGCGGCGGTCATGACAATATTTCGGTGGTGTTGGCGCAGTACCAGCCCCCGCGCACCGAATCGGCGCGACCCGGTTAAATACCCATGGCGAAATTACTACTCTGTTTAGAGGGCGTGGTCCTGCGGGAATTTCCGCTGGATCGTGAATCGCTCACTATTGGCCGCAAGGCACAGAGCGATATTCAGATCGACGACATCACCATCAGCAGCAAACATGCGGTGATAAAAGTCGAGAAGAATGCCTACATGGACAACATCAAAGATGTGTACGTGGAAGACCTGGGCAGCACCAACGGCACCCTGGTGAACGGTCAACGCATCAAAACGCATATGCTGCGCCATGGCGACGTGATTCTGCTAGGCCGTCACGAATTCAAATTTCTCGACGAAGACGCGCCGGATTTCGACAAAACTATGGTGGTGAATGTCGACTCAGAAAAAGTCAAAACAAGAACCTTGTTACCGGCCGCCGTAAAAGTGCTTACCGGCCCCAAAGCCGGCCATACCCTGGATATTGTCAAGTCCTACACCACGATGGGCAACGGCGGCAGCACAGTGATTATCTCCAAACGCGCTAACGGTTATTTTATTGCACACGTGCGACCCAAGGGCGCGACGATTGTCGACCAAGTGCCAATGCTCAACGACCGGCCAATGAGCGGACAAACCTCGCCGCTTAACGACCATGATGTCATCGAAATCGCTGGGTTAAAGCTGGAGTTTTTTTTAAAAGCGTAACTCAATGCGGTAAGCCACCCGGCGTTGCCGGGGAAGCTTTAACTCTACTGGTGATGCGTTACCAAGAGAGACTTGCGCTATGATGGTTGTCATATGAGTCCGACTGTATTTTGCGAAAAGGGTTACCGTTTTTTCTTCTTCTCTCGTGAAGAACCACGGATGCATGTACATGTCTATTGTGGCGATGGTGAATCAAAGTTTTGGCTAGAGCCGCATATCGAGTTGGCAAATAATTACCGGTTGTCGCGGAGCCAACTCAAAGAGATCGAACAGATTATCGAGGTGCACCACGATGAGCTCAAGCGCGCTTGGCACAAACACTTCCCAGGTTGAGGTTACGCATGTATCAAATCATGGCGTGTGGTTATTGGCTGGTGACCGCGAGTTATTCATGTCCTACGAAAATTTTCCGTGGTTCAGAGATGCGCCTGTGGGAAAAATTCTAAACGTTGAAGAGCCAACACCGGGACATTACTACTGGCCTGAACTGGACATAGATTTAACAGAAGAAATAATTTCACATCCTGAACGTTTTCCACTTCAAGCAAGGAATGCATAATTCCGC
>JACQEQ010000298.1 GCA_016200445.1 Gammaproteobacteria bacterium
ACCGCCACGCTGCTGCGCGAGCCGTGCATTTTCCAATTTCCGGCAATCAACGACCGACGCATGTACTTCCCCTTCCGATGCCTGTTAAAAAGCAGTCGGGAAGCTTACAAGCCCATCGCAGAAAAATCAATTTAGGATTGGAACCGTTGCGCAGTTTGTACTGCCAACCAAAGCACGGTGCAGCGGCTGTACTATCATTAAAGTTCGTTTAAGTAGCTGTCGATAGCCTGCACGCGAACTTTTTCATAACAATACGGCAGAGCTAGTTCAACGTTTTACATCCCCTACCACTTTGATTCGAGCACAACACTTATGAAGAGTCTGTTTCGCGCTGCGCTTGTAACACTATTACTCACCGGGTGTGCTGAAATGCAAGCACTGTATCAACCACCGCAACCTTGGGAACGCGATCTATTGGCGCGCGACAAAATGTCCATCGGCGGTAATGCCGTCGAAGCCGCTACCGACGACCATATCTTTTTCAGCAAAGAAGCTTCCAGCATCGGGCGCAATATCGGCGGCGGAGGTTGTGGATGCAACTGACCCGGAAAAAATCCATCGCAGATGCCCTAGCGATTGCCACCTGTTCGCTCCTCGCACAGACAGCGGAAAACGCCTATGCGATAGAAGAAGATATGGATCTGGATTTGAGTTTTCTCGAATACCATGAAAACCACCGCGTGCGCGTGCGCGAGATGGATGTCGGCGCCAAATGGATTTACGACGAAGATAATGTGTTTTCGGGCAAAATAATTACCGATGCAATTACCGGCGCAACGCCCAGCGGCGCGCTGGCACCGCCGGTAAAATCAGCAACACTGACTTCACCGTCCGGCGTGTCGGGCGCCTCCGGGTCGGGAGGCGGCAGCAGCCTCTTGATTCGCCCCATTGAAGGATTCGTGGATCGCCGCGTGGCGCTGAGCGCGGGCTGGGAGAGTCTCCAACATCTCTACGAGCATAAATTCCGCACCAATGTCGGCGCCATATTTTCTAACGAAGACGACTACCAATCTTACGGTGCCAGCGCGACGGCCGCTTATGATTACTTCCATGAAAAACGCCCCAACTCGCGTTCGCGCAGCAGCCTAAATTTCGACTTTAACCAAGAGCGCGAAGATAACGACGTGGTAAATGTCTACTACCGCTACTATTGGGACAGTTGGGGCATCAACTCGCACACTGTCGATGCACGTTACCGGCATGAATTGGGCAACACGCGTTATATCCAGCCGCATGTGCGTGTTTACCGGCAAAGCGCGGCGGATTTTTTTACGCCCTATTTACAAGCCACGAGCCCCGACATCGAAGCCGACTTGCCCAAATATGCCAGCGCCGACAATCGCCTGGACGCAATGGTGAGCTACACCGTAGGCGTCAAATACGGCTTGTCCGGCAGTCTCGGCAAATTTTTTGCGCGCTTCGAAATGATGCGGCAGATCGGCAGCAAGGGCGACTACCGCAACATGACCGCCGAGATCTTGCAGGTCGTTTGGACTTTAGATTTCAAGAAATAATCGGTGAAAGTTTCCCGCTGACATTACGTCAGCGGGAAACTCGGCGAAACCCACCAGTTATGGCTGAATATACTGATAGCCAACTTCTTGAAAGTCAGCGATGGCGCTGACGCCAGAAGTCACGAAACCGATCCCAGCGATCATCTGATCCAAAGTAACTTTGTGCGAATTCGCCGTGTTCTGGCAAAAATAAATTTTCACGCTCGGCCGCTTGACAAGATCTGCCACCTTGGCGGCAAACACATTTGTCGCAGCATCGGGGTGCCCCTTTGCCGGATCGAGCACCAGGTTCCATCCACCGGCGTGAATCACCAAAACAATCTCGTAGTCTTTCGCCGCGATACCATGCGTCACTTCCAGATCGGTGATGTGGTTCAACACATTGCCCAACGCGTAGGGCTTGGTACACGCCGCGTCGTCACAAAATGCATTGACCTGGTACACCACCTTGATCTCTTCGGTTTTCGCCAGACAACGTGTCACGGCGGCGGAACCGTCGCCGAATTTCTGATCGACGCTGATCGGATTTCCGGCGGCATCGGCCCACGGACTGGCGACGCAGTTTTTTGAGTTCAACTCGTTGATGGCGGCAGGATTAAACAATTCCTCAATGGCGCTGGCATCAGCGGTTGGCGGCGGGGTGGTATTGCTGGTTACGGGAGTTTTGCCAGCCGGGTCTACGCAACTCGCCAACAACACCGCAGCCAGTAAAACGAACGTGCGAAACGTATCAATGTTCATGGCACTTCTCCTTCTCGCAGGCGTTCGATCAAGGTTGCACGTAGTTGTAGCCAATGCGCTGCAAGTCGGCGAGCGCACTCACGCCCGAAGTTACGAAACCAACACCGTCGAGCATCTGGCTCAACAACACCTTGTTTGAATTCGCCGTGTTCTGGCAAAACATCACCTTCACGCCGCGCGTGGCAATCAGGGTTTTGATCTGATCCGCGAAGACATTGTCCGCCGCGTTCGGATGTCCCTTCGCCGGATCCAACACTGCTTTCCACCCGCCGGCATGCACGATCACCATCATTTGAAACTCGCCGGCCGGAACGCCGTGCGTGACTTCCAGATCACGAATGTGATTCAGAATATTGCCGACCGCGTAAACTTTGGTGCAGGCGGTGTCTTCACAGTATTTGTTGAACTGGTACACCACTTTCATACCTTTCGGCTTCGCTAAACAACGCGTCACCGCGGCCGCCCCATCGCCGAATTTTTGATCGACCGTAATCGGATTGCCAGCAGCATCCGTCCACGGGCTGGCCACACAATTGGCTTTGTTTAATGGATCGGGCGCCGTCGCTGCGTGCGCAACT
>JACQEQ010000299.1 GCA_016200445.1 Gammaproteobacteria bacterium
ACTCGCTGGTCGCCAGCGTTGCATTCGCCACCGCTCCGCCGCTCGGCATATATCGCACCTCGGGATCCTTGCCGAGATTGCCAACCAAAATTACTTTATTTACCCCACGCGCCATGACACACCTCCTCTGCTGAAACTACTAGCTTACGCCGCACTGATTTTCTGCAACGCCTCGTGATCGAGTGCGTTCCAATCCACGCGCAAATACGCCATGCCTTGCTCCGGCACCACCTTGGCTTCCGCCACACCGGGGATCTGCGTCAGCCGCAACACCAATTGCGGCGCCGCCGACGGGTCGACCTTGCCGACCGCAATCTGGTGACTGCTCAAATAACGCGGCGACGCCATGTTAAACGCTGCCGCAAACCACAACAATGCGGCAACCGCACAGAATGCAAACACACCTTGCAAACCATAGCGCGTGCTGACCCAACCGCCCAGCGTTCCGCCCAGAAATGCGCCGAGAAATTGCGCGGTGGAAAACATGCCCATCGCTGTACCTTTACGTGCGTTCGGTGCGATTTTCGCCACCAGCGATGGCATGCTCGCTTCCAGTATATTGAACGCAGTGAAGAACACGACCAGCAGCACTACCAGCACCGGTAACGAGTCGTAAAACCAGACAATACCGAACTGCGCGAGACTCGCAACCAGAATGGCGCTGACGAAAATCGGCTTCATTTGCCGCTTGCGCTCCGCCCGGATGATAAACGGCACCATCAACGCCATTGCCACCAGCATTACCGGCAGATACACATACCAATGATGCGCCGCCGCAAGACCGGCGTGATCGCGCAACGCGTGCGGTAACGCGACGAACATCGCGGTAAGAATCATGTGCAGCACCAGGATGCCGAAATCCAACCGCAGCAACTGGCGGTCCGCCAGCACTTCTTTGAATTGCCCCGGCTGCGCCGCAGCGGGTATTGGCAATCCGTCAAGATGCGGTACGCCGAATTGCAACACAAAGATCGCCCCGAGCGACAAGACCGCAATCAACCAGAAAATTCCCGGCACCCCGATCCAACGGTCCAGCACAGGTCCCAGCACCAGCGACAGCGCAAAGGAAATGCCAATGGTGGCGCCGATTGTGGCCATCACGCGCAGCCGTACGTCTTCACGCGTTAAGTCGGCCGCCAGCGCCATCAGCACCGCCGAAATCGCGCCCGCACCCTGCACCGCACGTCCAAGAATCACGCCGTAAATCGAATCCGCAAGCGCCGCGATCACGCTGCCGATTGCAAAGATGATAAGCCCGCCGATGATCACCGGCTTGCGGCCGATGCGGTCTGACATCGCGCCGACCGGAATACCGAACAGCGCTTGCGTCAGCCCATACATGCCGATGGCCAGGCCCATCAACATCGGCGTCACCCCCTGCAATTGTTCGGCATAGAGCGCGAACACCGGCAGGATCATGAACAAGCCCAGCATGCGCAACGCGTAAATACTGGCCAACGACACTGCCGCGCGGCGTTCGGCGGGCAACAAATTGATGACGGGGCGAGCCGGAACAGCCTTCACTCGATGATCCTTTGCTTCAATTTACAGTGAGCCGGTATATTAGCAGCTTGGTTTCGTTAGCGGGAATGATGATGGAATTTATCCGTATTCGTGGGGCGCGAACCCACAATTTAAAGAACATTGACCTGGATTTGCCGCGCGACCGGCTCATCGTAATCACCGGGTTGTCGGGCTCCGGCAAATCGTCGCTGGCGTTCGATACCATTTACGCCGAGGGCCAGCGCCGTTACGTGGAATCGCTGTCGAGTTATGCGCGCCAGTTCCTTTCGGTGATGGAAAAGCCCGACATCGACCACATTGAAGGGCTGTCTCCGGCGATTTCTATCGAGCAAAAATCCACCTCGCACAACCCGCGCTCGACCGTCGGTACCATCACCGAAATTTACGATTACCTGCGCCTGTTGTTCGCGCGCGCCGGCGAGCCGCGTTGTCCGCAACACGATGTGCGGCTCGACGCGCAGACCGTCAGTCAGATGGTCGACCAGGTATTGTCATTACCGGAAGGCACGCGCGTGATGTTGCTGGCGCCAGTGATTCAGCAGCGTAAGGGTGAACACCTTAACGTGCTGGACGAATTGCGTGCACAAGGTTTCGTGCGTGCGCGCATCGACGGCAGCGTCGTCGAACTGGACCAGGCTCCCAAGCTCGACTTGCGCAAGACGCACACGCTGGAAGCGGTGATCGACCGTTTCAAGGTGCGCGCCGATTTGCAGCAGCGCCTCGCCGAATCCTTCGAAACTGCACTGACGCTGGCCGACGGCGTCGCGCGTGTCGCATTTTTGGATGATGAAAAACGCGACGACTGGGTGTTCTCCGCCAAGTTCGCCTGTCCGAGCTGCGGCTACAGCATCAACGAGCTGGAGCCGCGTATTTTTTCATTCAACAATCCGGCCGGCGCGTGCCCGGGCTGCGACGGTCTAGGCGTAAAACAATTCTTCGACCCGGCGCACATCGTCGCGCATCCGGAGTTGAGTTTGGCGGGCGGCGCGGTGCGCGGTTGGGACAAACGCAATGCGTATTATTTTCAGATGATGACGGCGCTCGCCAAGCACTACAAATTCAGCCTGGATACGCCGTTCGAAGCGTTGCCGGAAAAAATCCGCAGCATGGTCTTAACCGGCAGCGGCGACGAAGAAATTAAATTCAGCTACTCGATGGACAGCGGTCACAACGTGACCCGCCGCCATCCGTTCGAAGGCATCATTCCCAACATGGAACGGCGTTACCGCGAAAGCGAATCGCCGGCGGTGCGCGAGGAACTCGCGAAATACATGACCAGCCGTCCGTGTCCGGATTGCGCGGGCGCACGTCTGAACATTGGTGCACGCCATGTATACATCGCCGATCACACCCTGCCGCAATTGGTCGCGCTGCCGATCGGGCGCGCGCAAACATTTTTTGCAGAATTACGCTTGCCTGGCGCACGCGGCGAAATCGCTGCGAAAATTGTCAGCGAGATCGGTCAGCGGCTGAATTTTTTAGTCAACGTCGGGCTCGATTACCTGACGCTGGAACGCAGCGCCGACACCTTGTCGGGCGGCGAAGCGCAGCGCATCCGGTTGGCGAGCCAAATCGGCGCCGGGCTGGTCGGCGTGATGTACGTGCTCGACGAGCCGTCGATCGGTTTGCATCAACGCGATAACCAACGCCTGCTCGACACACTTATTTTTCTGCGCGATCTGGGCAACACGGTGATCGTAGTCGAGCACGACGAAGACGCGATTCGCTGTGC
>JACQEQ010000291.1 GCA_016200445.1 Gammaproteobacteria bacterium
GAGTTCGGCAGCTCCGATGAGGGGCGCAACATCGGCAGCGACATTGCAGAGCGTATGTGGCCGAGTCTCGCTATTGCGGTGCCGGTGCTGCTGGTGGGGTTGCTGGTCGACATCACCTTTGCGTTGCTGGTGGCATTTTTTCGCGCCACCTACATCGACTTGTGGGGCATGGTGCTGTGCGTCGCGATGATGTCAATATCAGGCATGTTTTATATCGTCGGCGGCAAGTACCTGATCAGCAAGCTGCTGCACCTGGTGCCGATTTCGGGGTACGACAGCGGCCTCGATGCCATCAAGTTCATTGTCTTGCCGGTGATTGTGGGCGTGATCGGCGGTATCGGCGGCGGCGTGCGCTGGTATCGCACTATTTTTCTGGAAGAGATCGGCAAAGATTACGTGCGCACCGCGCGCGCCAAAGGCTTATCGGAAAACGCAGTGCTGTTTCGGCACGTGCTCAAGAACGGCATGATCCCGATTCTCACTGGCGTGGTGGTGGTGTTGCCGGTGCTGTTTATGGGCAGCCTGATTACCGAATCGTTCTTCGGTATTCCCGGTCTGGGCAGCTACACCATCGACGCGATCAACAGCCAGGATTTCGCCGTGGTGCGTGCGATGGTGTTTCTCGGTTCGGTGTTGTATATCGTTGGGCTGATCTTGACTGATATTTCCTACACCTTGGTCGATCCGCGGATAGAGTTGGGGTGAAATGAAGTAATACTGAAACATTTTCTCCCCTCCTCATTTTCGAGGAGGGGTGGACGCGTAGCGGACGGGGTGGTTGTGGTTAAAGAGACTGCAACCACCCCACCCCTACGGGGCACCCCTCCTCGAAAATGAGGAGGGGAGTTAGTTTGCTGAGACCATGAAATGAATACATTTCTAAGCAATTTTTCTAAGCCCTTGTTAGCGGCGCTTGCGGCCGTCGGGGTCGTAATCGCTTTGGCTTGGTTTGCGATGCGCAGCGCCGCCGCGCAACCGGTGCTGTTATGGACCGACATCTTGATCTACGTGCTGGTGTTTTCCATTCTGCTGTTCGCGTTATATGCCCGCGCGCACGAACACTTGCGCGCGCCGTGGCGCCAGGTCAAACGCCGCCGTTTGGGCATGATGTCGCTGGTGATCTTGTCGGCCTATACGACCGTCGGGTTACTCGACTCGGTGCATTTCAAGCAGCAAGTTACGAATGCAAGCGGCGAGCAGCGCTCAACCTCCGGCGAGGTGTTGAGCGTGCTGGATGTGATTGCCGCGCCGTTGCGCGAGCACGACGAAAGAACCTACTCCGCGCCCTTCGCAACCCATGCCTATGTGAAAGAAATGGTGCAGCATGCCGACGGCACGCAGTCGCGTGAATTTCCGCCGCTGAAGTTCGGCGGGGCGCATTTAAAAAATCCCGAACTCGAACGCAGCGCCGACATCGGCAAACATGCGTTGCTGGGTTTACTGGTTGGGCTCGTGCTTGCAGCAAGTGTGATGGGTCTACTGACTGTTTGGTTAAGCCGTTGCGAACATATTCCATTCAGCACGATGTTGCGCCGCATCGTGCGCGGCGAAACTGACACGCCCTGGCACGTCGTGCTGGCAACGCTCGCTGTCATCATCGTGCTGGTGTCCGTGAGCAGCGTACTGGCAAGCAAATATCATATCTTCGGTACCGACAAAGTCGGGCAAGATGTGTTTTTCGAAGCACTCAAAAGTATCCGCACCGGCCTCGTCATCGGCACGCTTACCACGTTGATCATGCTGCCGTTCGCGGTATTGCTCGGCATCATGGCCGGTTATTTTCGCGGCTGGATCGACGATGTGATCCAATACATCTACACCACGTTGAACTCCATTCCCGGCGTGTTACTGATCGCCGCCGCCGTGTTGCTGGTGCAAGTGTATTTGCAAACCCAGGGCGAACGCTTCGACACCGTGGAACGCGCCGACCTGCGCCTGTTGTTTCTGTGTATGATTCTGGGCATCACCAACTGGACCGGCCTGTGCCGCATGCTGCGCGGCGAAAGCCTGAAACTGCGCGAGCTTGACTATATCCAATCTGCTACCGCATTAGGCGTGGGACATTTCACCATCATTGGCCGGCATATCCTGCCGAACGTGATGCACATCGTGCTGATCGCCGTGGTGCTGGATTTTTCCGGACTGGTGCTGGCCGAAGCGGTGCTGTCGTACGTCGGCGTCGGCGTCGACCCCACCATGAACAGCTGGGGCAACATGATCAACCAGGCGCGGCTCGAGATGGCGCGCGAACCGATGGTGTGGTGGTCGCTGACCGCCGCATTCGTTTTTATGTTCGTGCTGGTGCTGGCGGCTAATCTGTTTTCCGACGCGGTACGCGATGCCTTCGATCCCCGGCTGCGGGAGCGCAGTTAGAGGCAAGCCGGTTGATCAGCGCTGGGGATAAGAGCAGTAATCATGTCCTTTAAAATCCGCATTATTCTGTTAGCGTTGTTGCCGCTGCTGTTATTGACGGCGGCGATTGCATGGATCGGAACGCAGAAGGCGCGCGATCTTTCCGATACACAAAGCCGGCTGTTTGAGGCAGCCCTGATCGCCGCCAAACAGGGTGAACTGGAACGCTATGTGCGACTCGCGCAATCCGCGATCGCGCCGGTTCTTGACGATTCTGGCCGCGATCTGCTGGCGGCCCAGGCTGAAGTGAAGCGCATCCTCACTCACCTGAAATACGGCGAAGATGGTTATTTTTTCGTCTACGACAGCCAGGGCGTCAATCTGGTACACCCCATTCAAAAAGAACTGGTTGGGCGCGATCTGCATGAGTTGCGCGATAGTCGCGGACATTACGTGATTCGCGATCTGTTGGACAAGGCACAACAGGGCGGTGGTTTCGTGCGCTACTTTTGGAACAAACCGTCAGCTCGAGCGGAACGCGAAAAACTCGGCTTTGTGCAATTGTTGCCGAAATGGGGCTGGATGCTCGGCAGTGGCCTGTACGACGACGACATCGCAACCGAAGTCGAGAAGGTGCGGGTGCAGGTTAAAGCCAATGTCGAGGCGACCTTCACATTGATTCTCACGATTCTGGGCCTGACCACATTGCTGATCGTTTCGCTGGTATTTGCCACCAATTTGCGTGAAGGCCGTCTGGCCAACCGACGCTTGCAGGAACTTGCCCATAACTTTGTGCGCCGTCAGGTGGAAGAGCGTCGGCGTTTTTCACGCGATCTGCATGACGGCATCAATCAGCTGATGGTGGCCGCCAAATTCCGCATCGAGCTGGCGCAAAGCCAGGCGGAAAAAGGCAACGAACAGTATCGAGAAAGTTTGTCCGGCGCGCTTTCGACTTTGCAAGGTGCGATCAAGGAGGTGCGGCGTATTTCTCACGACCTGCGCCCTGGCTTGCTCGATGACATGGGCTTGGAGCTCGCGTTGAAGGATATGTTCGAGCAATTTCATGAGCGTAGTTGCGTGCACGTCGAACTGGTTTTCGAACTAAGTCAGGCCGCACTCGCGCCCGATGTCGAAATCACGTTGTATCGCGTCGCGCAGGAAGCGTTGACCAATATCGAACGTCATGCTTACGCGCGACACGTTGCATTGCAGGTGCGGCAAAGTTACAACTGCGTACAACTCGAACTGCGCGACGACGGTTGCGGCTTCGATCCGGCACAATCCGCAGCCACGCCTGGTATTGGCCTGAAAAACATGCGCGAGCGAATCGAGCTGCTGGGCGGCCAGTTCGAGTTGCACAGTGTGCCCGCCCAGGGAACACGTATTCGCGCCAGTCTGCCTCTCGCTTCGATGTTGCTGCCATGAATTCCACGACCCGCTTGCTCATCGCCGACGACCACCCTTTGCTGCGCGACGGAATCGCTGCGCGCCTGAGTGAAGAGCCGGGTATTGACGTCGTTGGCCAGGCCAGCAACGGCCATGAAGCGCTCGATCAGGCACGCGTACTCAAGCCGGACATTGTGTTGATGGACATCGCTATGCCGGTGATGGACGGCTTGGAAGCAACACGGCGTTTCCGCACGGAACTGCCCGGCATCCGTGTTTTGATTCTCAGCATGCACGACGAGACGGAGTATATTGCCAAGATCATCCAGGCAGGCGCCGCAGGCTATGTGCTTAAGGATGTTGCCGCCGCCGAATTACTGCGTGCTATTGCCACCGTGCGCGGTGGCGGCCATTACTTCAGTGCCGGTGTTAACGTCTTTTCTGCCGCTGCCAGCTCGTCAGGCCCGTTGAGCGAACGCGAGGACGAAATCCTCAAGTTGATTGCCCAGGGACAGGGCAACAAAGAGATTGCGCGCAATTTGAACCTTTCGGTGCGCACCGTCGAAACCCACCGCCAGAACATTCGTGCCAAGCTTGACATCAATACCACTGCGGGCCTGACGCAGTACGCAATCAAGCACGGGTTGATCTAAGCTGAAGCTCAGCGGTATCGCCGTGGCCGTTCCACTGCGTAGTTCTACGCAAACATGTTTCGGTACTACTACGGATGCCGGAAAAGACGAGAAAGGAAAATAGTTACGCTCTGGAATGGCGCTTCTAGGTTCATCGTCTTGAGTATTCTGGGCGCGGGTAAAGCGGTCGTCCTGGCGTGCGGTCATGACATCACAAAACATGGAGTCCGCCTCGATGACTGGGCAAATCCCAAACCCGACCCATAAACCAAATCGACAGGCTCTCTATGTCGTGATCGCCATCGTGCTGGGTGCGGTGGCGGGGGGGCTGCTGAACATAACGCTTGCGGATCAAGGCACCTCCCGCCTGTCTCCCGTTTTGGCTCAGATCATCGCGCTACTCAATATTCTCGCGGATGTCTTTTTCCGGCTGATAAAAATGATCATTGCCCCCTTGGTGTTTTCGACCCTGGTGGTCGGCATGACGAAAATCGGCAATGTTCAAACGCTCGGGCAGATCGGCGCCCGGGCGATTGTGTGGTTTTTAACCGCTTCAATTTTTTGTCTCTGCGTGGGCATGCTGCTGGCGAATCTGTTTGAACCCGGCAGTTCTGTGCGCATTATTTTACCCGTCGACGGCACGGCCACCAGCATTCCCGCCACCGTACCAACCTTGGGTAACTTCGTCGCGCACGTGTTTCCAAAAAGCATTATCGAAGCCATGGCCGCGAACGAGATTTTGCAAATCGTGGTGTTTTCCATGTTCTTTGGCGTGGCTTGCGCCTCGCTCGGCGAGCTTGCTCAGCCGTTGGTCAAGTCGCTTGATTCGCTCACCCATATCATGCTGAAAATCACCGGCTACGTTATGAAATACGCTCCGGTGGCGGTGTTTTCAGCCATCGCTTCGGTGATGGCGCAACACGGAATCGGCATGCTGCTGACCTATGGCAAACTCATCGGCGAGTTTTATTTCGGACTGTTGCTGTTGTGGAGTGTGCTGGGTTTTGCCGGATACATGTTTCTGGGGCGCGACCTTCTGTCTTTGTTGCGTCACATACGCGAACCCGTGCTGCTGGCGTTCGGTACTTCCAGTAGCGAGAGTGCGTATCCCAAACTGTTGCAGCAATTGGAACGCTTTGGTTGTGACGAGAAAGTCTGCCGCTTCGTCCTACCCTTGGGCTACTCGTTCAACTTGAACGGCAGCATGCTGTACTTGATGTTTTCCGTCCTGTTTATCACGCAGGCATACGGTATTGACATGACGCTCGGGGAGCAGCTGGTGATGCTGCTGGTGCTGTTGTTTACCAGCAAGGGCGTCGCGGGCATGCCACGTGCGTCGCTGACCGTCATCGCCTCCACTCTGACGATGTTCCATATTCCCGAAGCGGGCCTGTTATTGCTGTTGGGCGTCGACCAAATTTTGGACATGGGCCGCAGCGCAACCAACGTGTTAGGAAATGGCATCGCCGCAACGGCCGTGAGCCGCTGGCAGAAGAAGGCGGGTTAATTCGACGCAGACCGGTAGCTAAACGCTGCACTGCGTAGTTTTACGCAGCAGGTTCCGGTAATCGTACGCATTTCGACCAAGGCGAAAAAGGCAGACATTAACGCCTAAGAACTGCTATTCCACGCAAGGGGGCTTGGGTGAATACATTAATCGAAGATCCGGAGGGGCCGCGTCTTGATTAAAACCAGCGCGCTCTTTATCAACGCATCATGCGCTTCGAAATTGACGACGGGCCAGCGGATTTGACGTTTGCACAGCGTTTAGCGCTTGAGAACGGTTGGTCAGCGGAATTTTCCGAACGTGTGATTCATGAATACAAACGCTTTATCTTTCTGCTCGCCAGCGCCGGGCATCCGGTCACGCCATCGGATCAAGTTGATCAAGCCTGGCACCTGCACCTGACCTATACCCGATCTTACTGGGAACGTTTATGTAATGAGCTGATCGGTCGCCCGTTGCATCACACTCCGACACAAGGAGGCGGTGCGGAACTACAAAAGTTTGACGGCTGGTATCTCGCTGCGATTACGAGCTACCGTCGCGTGTTTGGGCAGTCGCCACCTTCCGATATCTGGGCCGGCCCGACACAGCGCTTTCGCGACATTTTGTTTTTCCAAAGAATCAATACACGGCGCCATTGGGTTATTCGTAAACCGCGTGGCCTGCGGGCAGGGGTGCACGCCAAGCAGTGGGTCGTGGCTTTGGGGGTATTAGCCACCGCGTTAGGTGTGACGGTTCCGCTGTTTGCCGCGAGCTCCGCAAATAACGCGAGCCGAGAGAATGGTTTTCAAGGTTGGATCGCTTTTTTATTAGCTGGAGCATTCGTTGCCGGATTGGTCGTGCTGTTGCTCCAAAGCCGCTGCCCAGCATGTCGACGGATCAATGCATTGATAATTACTGGCGTCAGTGAAACTCGTGGTAGTGCCAAACGGTGGGACGAGTACCAGTGTAAACATTGCGAATCCCGCGTTTGGAAAGAACACAGCAGCGGTGGAGGCGGCGGTTGCGGCGGTGGGGGATGTGGCGGAGGTTGCGGCGGTGGCTGTGGTGGTTAAGAAAATGCGGGTAGAGCTCGCGAATAAAACTGGCGCCAAATCTTGCAGGTGGAACACCTCTCTAAGAGCCGAGTAGGTTGTGAAAACAAGCGGGAAAACAGATTTACCTTATTTTATCAAACATACACAGGGGACAACATGAACACAGTATTCACACGAAATATCCTAACCACCGTGACATTCGCAAGTGCCATATGTTTGCTTGCACTTTATGCCGGTAGTACGTCGGCGGACGAGCATCAGAAATTTGGAGTAGGTGTGAGCACGAACGGAAACTCGATTTACTTTCCGATGCGGCTTGATGGCTTGATGGTTGAACCGATGTACTACTACTACAACAACGAATACCGCGATTCGGAGATGAACGGTTTTTATGAACAGGACAAAACAGTGGTGTGGGGGGTAGGCATTTTAGCATTAAACCCCGTGAGCGATGACTCCAAGCTCGAAGTCTATTGGGGAATCAGATTCGGTTACCTGTCTGGTTACATCGACAGAACCAATGCGCTCGATTCCAGACAAGATGATGAGTCCGGCGTTATTTATGAGCCGACTTTGGGTGTGCAGTATTTTTTCGCGCCGAGATTTTCAGTCTCCGCCGACGCAGCATTCAGGTTTCAGCGTGGAACCGTCGACGTGAATGAAAACGGAAATTCATATTCGTACGATCACAATTATTCGACGACCTATGGGAAGGTGATCGTGCGCGGTTATTTTAATTAGAAACGAGCGGAGTACCAAAAACACTTTTTGGTTAAGGAGAACATGAGGCCGTATGGATTTTATGATCGCAATTTATGTCGTTCTCAGTGTAATTTTCCTGGCCGCAGTATTTCTGCACTTCGCCACGATTCCACAAGGGAGCGTGGGTGTCGTCACCGTGTTCGGTGGTTATCGCCGGATGATCATGCCTGGGTTTAACTGGACACGGCCGTGGGAACGCTCACAGACCATCACGCTGCAAAATCGCGCGATGGAACTAGAATTCAAAGCGATCACTGTCGATCAGGCCAATGTTTACTTTAACTGCACGCTGCTCTACTCGGTGGCGGACAATAACGAAGAAACCATCAAGCGCGCTGCATTCTCTTTTGCCAGCCTGCCCGAATTCAGTCTCTCGCTACGCAAACTGCTGGAAGATGAAACACGTTCATATGTCGCCACCAAACGACAGGCGGAGATGATCGGCATTTCCCAAGAGGTCGTGTTCCGCATCAAGGCCAATGTCGATGCACGCATCGAACGGTGGGGCTATCGCGTCGAAGATCTGCGCTACAACAATATCCATTTCGACGAGATCATCACCACGTCGATGGCGCGCGTGGTGGCGGCGATCAACGAACGGGACGCCGCCGAGAACGAAGGACAGGCCTTGCTGATCCGGAAAACCAAGGAAGCGGAAGCCGACGGCTCGTTCATAAAAATCAAAGCGGAGGCGGAGCGCGTTGCGTGGAAACTACGCGGCCAAGGCTTGTCCGACTTTCGTCGCGAAGTTGCCACCGGCATACACTTCGCGGTCGATGAGTTGGTCGCGGCGGGCGTCGACCCGAACTACATGCTGTTCTTCATGTACACCGAAACGCTCAAATACGTCGCCGAGAATTCCAGCGCCGGACATACCATTTTTCTCGATACCAATCCATCACGGCCGCGCGACATCATGGAGCAGATGTCGGCATTTTATCGAGTCGGCGATCCAGGGTTAAAGAAATAATCCTTGGGGAATACGCTTACATTAACGCCGGGGGTGTTTTAGCGGACTTTATTCCACCCGGCGCGAACCGCGATGACGGTGCACGGGAGCGAGTCTCGACATTACGCTTTGGAGGTAGTTGCGAGAGTAACCCATCATGACAACAAATCAGCAGCTTCCAGACTCACCCACAAACCCAGTTGACGTGAGCCGCGTGTGCACATCAATGGATGCTCCTTGGGATGCGCGTAATGATCGGCTCACCGAGGTGCTGCGATGGAGCGCCAGGAATCCCGCCCAAGCTGAAGCGGAGATTCGTCATCTGCTCAAACAGGGAATCAACATCAACGCCCGGGACGAAAATCGTTGGCGAGCATTGCGGCTTGCGACATATTTCCAGGCGCCGATGCATATTCGGAACATGCTGAAATTTGCGAGCCGGGAAGGAAGCGCACCGGTGTCGACTCCGAGCGGCGACGTCGCTGACCATGTCTGTTCAATAGCTAATGTTCCTGCTGATCGTTCAGGGTGCGGGCAATGTAAGCGGGATGTCCATGCAATCTTTCATTGCCCGGAGCGATCATCAGGCCATTGCCCATTCGTTGAGAGGGAAGCTAGGTATATAAATATATTTACCAATCCTTCGTTGGTCGTCATTGTCATTGCCGCTGCGCCACTGTTAGTTCTGATTATCGGAAAATCGACCTGGGTGTGGTGGTGGGTGGCGTTGGCATGCGTGGTGTCCGCGCTCATATTGTGGGCGATCACCCGGGAAAAACTGCTTTACAACACCCAATCGTATGTCTGGTTGCAACACACGACAGTTGCCAATATTGAGTGGAGTTATCGGTGGAGTTGGGAACTCGGAATGCCCATACGTCTAGAACCGATCCCATCTCTTACGTACCCACTCAGTATCTCATCGCTGTCGGTAATTCATTCAACTACAGCGCTGACCATAACTCCATTTCGTGCAGCACTTATGGAACTACTCGCTAAACAGAATATCGCTGCCTACCTCTTTCGAAGTTATGCGGCGACGAGCGAGAGGCCCATTCCAGCATTCGTTGAAGCCTACGTCGCCTTGGTTGAACGACATGCGAAAGGATTTGAAAATCTCGGCGCGCTTGAAAAGCAACTATTTCTAGCGGTTCGCAGTTGTTCGAATCAACGTGCGGTTCAACGTGCGGTTCAACCGTTATTCAAGGATTCCATGGCTGGCCTGCGTCTCTATGAAGTAGTGCGGGCTGTGTATCAACACGACGTATTTGATCCAAAATCGTGGCTCGCTGATCTTGTGACGAATGATGCCATTGAGCGTGGCGTTGCCTACATCACCAGGAGATGGCTCTGGGAGAAAGTGGAATGGAGCTCCGACCACCTCTCCAAACTTCGCGATGAAAGGGCGATCGCACTGTCGCTCTCGGGGAAACTCAGAACGATGTTCCCAGAATTCTCATACCTGATAGATGCAGAAATAGAGAGCGCAATTTCGTCACGGGTCAAAGAAAGTGGTGGAGGTGGAGGATAAGTTCACCAGCACAAGCTTCTGCTCGTGATGTGGCGTTACGGTAAAACCTATCCGCTGCAACTCACGAACAGAACATAGTGTTAGTCGTGATTACGGTGACATAGACATAAGTCTCGACATTATTCCGTACTTGGTGGGAATTACGGGAGTTTTACAGCATGACAACGAATCAGGGTGCTTCTGATTTCACCAAAATCACCGTCGACGTGAGCCGGGTGCGCACCACGATGTACGCACGTTGTAATGAGCGAAGTGAAGA
>JACQEQ010000287.1 GCA_016200445.1 Gammaproteobacteria bacterium
TCGCCGGAGTTGCCGGCCGCATGGGCCGCGCTCTGATCGAAGCCGCACACAATTCCACCACCGTACGCCTTACCGGCGCTTTCCAACGAACTGGCAGCAGTGTCATCGGTGTTGATGCCGGTGAACTTGCCGGGATCGGTACACTCGGAGTGCGCGTTGTTGACAATGTCGACGCTGCGTTGCGCGATGCCGACGTGCTGATTGATTTCACGCGCCCGGAAGTCACGTTAGCGAATCTAACCGCATGCCGCAGCGCGCATAAAAAAATCATCATCGGCACCACTGGGTTCAACCCGCAGCAAAAAGAACATATCGCGCACATCGCCCAAGACATCGCCATCGTCATGGCGCCCAACATGAGTGTCGGCGTGAACTTATGCTTCAAGTTGCTGGATATGGCCGCGCGCGTGCTCGGTGACGAGGTCGACATCGAAATTGTCGAGGCCCACCACCGCCACAAAATCGATGCGCCCTCCGGTACGGCGCTGCGCATGGGCGAGGTCGTGGCCAAGGCACTGAATCGTGATCTCAAGACCTGCGCCGTCTACGGACGCGAAGGCGTCACCGGCGAACGCGACCGCAACACCATCGGCTTCGCCACCGTGCGCGCTGGTGACATCGTCGGCGATCACACGGTCATATTCGCCGGCATCGGCGAACGTGTCGAAATCACCCACAAAGCGTCCAGCCGCTTGACCTTCGCCAAAGGCGCACTGCGCGCTGCCTATTGGCTTGCCAGTAAAGACCAAGGGCTATTCGACATGCAGGATGTACTGGGGTTGCGCTGAGAGTGTCGTGCAGTATGTGAATTTTTCACATCGCCACACTCGCGACCTTATACTAATGTATTCGTATAACTCAACAGACAAGGGAAGGTCATGGCCAGAACTCCATTACTGCAGTCACTCCGAAAATTCATCCGCACTGCTTACGCAGCACGTGCACACAGCGTTGCGGCACCAGTACGAACATCGAAACATTCAGTAACCCGCCGTGATTTTCTTGCCGGTTTGGGTGCGTTGACGGCGACGGCGGCATTGCCGGGGGGCGTGGATGCTTCGCCACGTAACGCGCGCATTGCGATTGCCGGTGGCGGCATTGCCGGGCTGACCTGTGCGCTGATGCTGGCAGACCGTGGTATTCGCAGCACTGTGTACGAAGCGTCCGGGCGCGTCGGTGGCCGCATGTTCAGCAACACAGGCTACTGGGCCGAGGGCCAGGTGAGTGAGTGGTGCGGTGAGTTGATTGATAGCGGGCATAAGACCATACAGCGGCTTGCGCATCGCTTTGGCTTGGTGCTTGACAATTTATTGGATGCGCAGCCGGCGGGCTCGGAAGATACCTATTATTTTTTCGGCCGCTATTATCCCAAGGCGCAAGCGGATCACGATTTCGCACTGTTAGTCGACGCGGTGATGGCGGATCTCGAAGCAGCAGGCTATCCCACGACCTTCGACGCGTTTACGCCGGCCGGAAAAATTCTGGATCAGATGAGTGTTTACGATTGGATCGAGACGCGCGTGCCCGGCGGCCACACCTCGACGCTGGGACTGTTGCTCGATACGGCCTATGCCATCGAATACGGGGCCGATACCACCGACCAGTCGGCGCTGAATTTAATTTATCTGTTGGGTTTTCAACCCGCGCCCAGCGGGTTTGCGGTGTTCGGTGAATCGGATGAGGCATTCCATATTCGCGGCGGCAACGAGCAATTGCCGCGTGCTATTGCACGACATTTAGGCGATGAAAGCATCGAGCTTGGCAAGCGTTTGGTGCGCATCGAGCAAACGGAACGGGGCGATTATCGGCTGACTTTTAAAGAACTCAGTGAAAAAACCGAAGAGGTATGTGCCGACTACGTGGTGTTGGCGTTGCCGTTTTCGGTGTTGCGTGAGGTTGACATTTCGCGCGCGGGTTTCGATACGCTTAAGAGGCAAGCCATTGAACAATTAGGCTGCGGACGCAGCGCCAAAACACAGTTGCAATTCAACACGCGGTTGTGGAATGAAACCGGCACGTGGCCGGGGGTGAGTAATGGCTCGACGTATAGCGACACGGGTTATCAGTCGAGCTGGGAAGTCACGCGTGCGCAAGACGGCACGGGTGGGGTGATTAATTTTTTTTCCGGTGGCAGTGTGGCTGCATCGATGTCAAGCACGAGCGCCTTTGCGACGGCGAGCAATCAGAAGGCACGTGCCGACGCACAAACCGCATTGCAACGCGCAGAAATTGTTTACCCCGGACTCAGCGCACAATGGAACGGTAAGCTGACGCAATCGCTGCCGCATCTGAATCCGCTGATGCGCGCGTCGTATGCGTATTACCGCGTTGGTCAGTACACCGCATTCGGCGGTTACGAAGGTGTACGCCAGAATGGCGTGTTGTTCTGCGGCGACCACACTTCGCAGGATTTCCAAGGCTTCATGGAAGGCGCGGCCAGCGAAGGCCGGCGTGCGGGGCGAGAACTGGCCAAGCTACTGCGTTAAGTGGCCAGCGCAACCGTTAAGCCGATCATCAGCGCGATCAATCCCGTAATTTGAATTATCGTTTTCATCTGGATGTTCCATCGAGTAGTCATAGGTATGGACACATTATTCAGTGAAGTGGGTTAGGTCACCGTTCGCCGACATACATAGGGTCTTGTCAGATCTGGCCGTAGTGTCGATGAAGCGGGTAGGAGCGACGATGAACAAATTGGTCTTCGCAACGTGAACTAATCACGTGAATAAAAGATGTCTGTGTAGGTTTAGGTTGGCTTGCAGAGGTTGGATTGGCTGTGTAGAATCCCCAGCCTTAAATAGCAGGCGCGTAGCTCAGTTGGTTAGAGCACCACCTTGACATGGTGGGGGTCGTTGGTTCAACTCCAATCGCGCCTACCAATTTTTCACAGCATTGCCTTTACAGTGCTTATTATCTCCAGGGACGGAGGATATGCTGTGGCAGCATGGATGTGCGCAGCGGCTTTCTACCAAAATAAACTCCCATGCCGGTAATCACTCTTCCTGACGGTAGTCAGCGTACATTTCCCGCACCGGTCACGGTGTACGATGTAGCGGGCTCTATCGGTCCCGGTCTGGCAAAGGCGGCGCTAGCGGGCAAGGTGAACGAGCGCTTGGTCGACACCTCGCACGTTATTGATCAAGACGTGCATCTCTCCATCATTACCGAGAAAAGTCCTGAAGCTTTGGAGGTGATTCGTCACTCCACTGCGCATTTGCTGGCGCAAGCAGTGAAGCAATTACACCCCGATGCGCAAGTGACCATCGGCCCGGTGATCGAAGATGGTTTTTTCTACGACTTTTCCTATCCCAAAGGCTTTACGCCCGACGATCTCGTTGCTATCGAAAAGAAGATGCTGGAGATTTCGCAGCAGGATCTGGTGGTCGAGCGCAGCGTGATGCCACGCGACGCAGCAGTGGAATTCTTCCGCAACATGGGCGAGGAATACAAAGCGCGCATCATCGCTGATATTCCCAAGGCCGAAGATATTTCGCTGTATCGCCAAGGCGATTTCATCGACTTGTGCCGTGGCCCGCATGTGCCGCGCACCTCCAAGCTGAAAGTGTTCAAACTCACCAAAGTGGCCGGCGCCTATTGGCGCGGCGATGCCAAGAA
>JACQEQ010000296.1 GCA_016200445.1 Gammaproteobacteria bacterium
GCAAATACCGCAAAATGTCTTGATACAGCACGCAGCGGCCGCGCCCGGCGCCGTCGCGCAGCCGGATACCGCAAATCACATCGGCTTTCTCGCCTTCCAGCCGCGCTTCTAAATCTTCCACGCTGCATTCTTTGTAGATTATTTCGAGCTCAGGGCGCCCCTGTTTGAACGGCTCGAATAACGCCATCAGCCGCTTGCTGTCGATGATCGGCGAAAATGCCACGCGTAATAATCTGCGCTGCGGATTCAAAAACGTTGCCGCCTGCCGTTCCAGATCGCCGACCGAAGTCAGCACACCTTCGAGCGAGCTTAAAATATGCCGGCCAAAGGCGCTGAGCTCGACGCGTCGCGTGGTGCGCTTGAACAACTTCGCGCCCAACTCCGTTTCCAGATCGGAAACCGCATTCGACACGGTCGGTTGCGCTACCCCGCACACGCGCGCCGCCGCGCTGAACGAGCCGGTTTCGGCCACCACTTTCACGTAATTAAGTTGCACCAGATTCATAAAACCTTATCCCGGCGTATTAATAGCCATTGGCTATTTCTGTATTTTAATATGCCTGATTCACGAATAGATATGCTGCGGCATAGCATACACATCGAGCACCATCCACGAGCAAATAATTTCAGGAGATTAATATGAAGTACATAATCAAGACATTATCCGCAGGACTGCTGATCACCTCTGGAATCGTGAGCACCAATAGCAATGCGGGAGCGAAACTCGACGACGCGACGATCCTCGCGATCTTCGACCAGACGAATACCGCCGATCTCTGGGCCGGGCGGCTCGCGGTCAAGAAAGGCATGTCGGAAGATGTGCAGATGTTAGGCAAGATGGTAGCGGTGGATCATGTCGCGGTTCAACAGATGGGGCGCGATCTGGCGACGAAGCTCGGCATTATTCCAACTCCGCCGGACAACGACACCAGCGCCGAGAACCTGGCCAAAACGGTGGCGATGTTACAGTCAAAATCTGGCTCCGAATTCGACCGCGCGTATTTGCAGCATGAAGTCGTGTTCCATCAATCCGTGGTCGACGCGATCAAGAAAACCTTGCTGCCTGCTATCCAAAACGAACAGCTCCGGGAGCTGGTTAATAAAGTGCTACCCGGTTTCGAGCAGCATTTAGCAGAAACCAAAGCGGCGGCGAAGAAATTCGGGATTGAAAAATAATGGTTCGTTGGCCCGTATATTTACCATCAGCGGCGGTAACAAAGATTAATGGCTCCGCCAGCCGCGTTGCACTGCCAGTAGCTCGGTGTTGCGCTCTGCGAGCGCCGCAATCGTCATTAGTGGATTGGCGCCAAGCGAACGCGGAATGACGGAACCGTCCATCACCAGCAGAGTTGAATACACCGCATCGCCTTGCTGGCTCGAATATACCTGCCCGCGATGATTTACCACACCGCCGCCCGCATCGTCGGCCATGCAACAGCCGCCGAGCGGGTGGCCGGTAATCACGCTGTGGTGCGTGAGCGCATTCCACACCGGGTTTTTAATGTAGGTGCCGCCCAAGGTTTCGGTAATGGCGTGCATGCGTCGATGAGCACGTTCGAGCTCGGGTTGTTTACCGGCGCCGGGCCAACGCGCACGCAAGCGGTCGTTGTCGAGATACAGCATTCCGGCAGCGGTGTCGTGTCCGGCGGCGACCATGAACAATGTGTTATGTACTGCTCCCTGCTGAGCACCTAGAACATTGCTGCGAAGCTCTCGTCCAATCTCTTTGAGTTTGTCAACCGCGCCGGGATCGGTGTCAACACCGGTTAGTTTTGAACCGGCCGCGAATAAAGCCGGCAAGAAAGCTGCGAATGCGCTGGGGAGCACGCCGTCTTCGAGCACCGCGTCCTGGCTCATGTCGGCCGCGCCGCTAAAATGGATCACGCCGTTGCTGCAAGGTCCGGGTGGCGTTGCAGCGGCGGCGGCCGCAGCACCGCGACCCACCCCGTTAATTTCACAATCATTGTTGTAGGCAAAGCCGACCATGTCGCCATTACCGGAAAATCTCTGCCCGGCCTGGGCAGACAACGGCAAGCCGTGTTGCGCAGAGCGCAGGAGTATTTCACTGCTACCCAGCGTTCCGGCTGCCAGCACCACCACATCGGCGGCGACAGAAAAGCTGCGCGTTGTAATACTCTCCGCTTCGATCTGAATGGCATGGCAGTGCACCTGCCAACGCTCGCCAGCGCGTTCAACATGCAGCACTTTAACTTGCGTAAAAACGGCGGCACCGTGCCGTACGGCGTCGGGCAGATAGTTCATCAACACAGTATTTTTAGCGTGGTAGTTACAACCCGTCACGCAATCCCCGCAACTGGTGCAGGCATGTTGCATCACACCGGCGGCATTCACACCCTCTTTAAACGTAACGGCAATGGCGGCGGGTTCGACTTTAAGTTTGAGGACCTGCGCCGCCCTCTGCAATGCTGCATATTTCGCGACGGGCGGGTAACTCTCGGGGTAACAAGCGGGTGTCAACATTTGTTCCGCGCGAGCAAAGTAGGGCTGCCATTGTTCTGCGCGCAATGCAGCAGGCCAGGATGGGTCTTGCAATACGCGCGCGTCCGGCGTGAGGCAAATTCCGGCGTTGATCAACGAAGTGCCGCCCAAGCCGCAACCAACTACGACGTTAATCTCGGGGTTGTAACGCACATCAAACAGCGCCAGCGGCGAACCGATGCGGCCGAGCGGCGTGTCGGTTTGCACTTCCTTGAGAAATGCGAACGGCGTGCTTGGATATTCGCCCGGAATAATTTCACGACCGCGTTCCAGCAAACATACCTCGCGCCCTAAACGCGCTAACCGTGCAGCGGCCACTCCGCCGCCATATCCACTTCCGACGACAACGACCTCGTAGTGATCTTTTAATGTATCGATGTTGCTCGCAATTTTTTGCATGAGTTGTCCTTCTATAGTGTTAGCGCTCCCACCGGCCATCTCGCCTTTATTCAAGAAGCTACGCGGCGTTTAAGCGGAGCAGACGACACCAGCCTCCCCTGAGCTAATAACCAAGATTTGACTTTTCAGCTGCGTGCTTCGGCGCGCCGCTTTAATGCCTGACTAGATTGCTCGTACAGTTGTACACCACGGCTTGCGAAGATCGGCCACATCGGAGCCACTAACAGCCCGGTAAAAATTTCGCCTTGATGAAAACGCAGCCGGTTCGCGCCCAACACTTCGATCACATGATAGTGCTCGGCTCGCAGCAAGCCGGGAATCGGCAATGCGCCCGCCCAACGTAACTCAACCTCTGGCACCGAATTTAAAATCGCGGCCCGGGCTGGCAAGCTGCCGCCGGCGGGCAAGCTAAAACGGAAATGAATGTGTTCGCCTACGTGTATTTGACCGGATATTTCAGTGATGAACGGGTTCCAAGCCGGGTAGTTTTTAAAATCTGTCAATATTTGCCACACCCGCTGCGCACTGGCTTGAATATCGACCTGGGTGTTTATTTCACGCTGCATCAGCAACTATTCCATTAACTTAGAAACGGCGTGAAAAATATTGCTCGATTCCTCGGACATAAACAACTCGCATTTATTGAGCAACGTTGTGCGTCATTCACGCCGCGTTGAGTCGAACTGATTATCTAGTAGAAGACACTTATGATTATTGATTATTGTCGGTTACGAGAACGAAACCGGCAATAAATTTACAGGTCTTGATGGACTGCTGCTTGCAACCTCAGTCGTGCGGACGGCGTGAAGAATTTTCTGTGCCGATCTTGCTCCAGGGTTCACGCATCGGGTTGGTTAGCCACAACCAAAGTTTACGAAAAAAACCTAACGGTGGCGGAGGTACCGCAGGTGGGGTCTGTTTTTGACCTACTACCGGCCTGGCTTGAACTGCGCTTAATGGCGGCGCTGCGTACGACGTTTCCGCAGATTCGACCGCCTCAATCGGAAACGGCAGATCATCCAAGTCTTTACCGGCGTCGATGTGTTCAATATCTTTTTGCAAGCCCAGTTGGGTTTGCCGCAGCTCTTGTTTGATCGCTTCCGGAAACGCAGTATTTTTCAGCAAAATCTCCACGTCGTTTTTCATGGCGGCCACATCGGTGCGTATTTTGACTTTATATTGCGTTTCCTTTTTCTCAAGTACGGCAATTTGTCTCTGTAGCTTGGCTTCCGGAACCGGCAGCGCGAGCGGCGTTGTGGCAATGCCGCGTTCGCGCAAGATGACGCGCAAACACACGGCGGTCTGCGCGCGGCGGCGGAACTCATCCAATAATTTATGGATACGTGCATCGTCCTTGCTGGATTCTGCGGCGTGCGCCGGGTTTGCGCCGGCCGGAAAATGCGTTTCATTCGCGTCGGCAATGGTCAGGATATTGTCGAAGTCCTGCCGTACCAGCCGGTCAACCGCTATGAGATCTTGTTGCAACGTATTGGAAGGCAGCTGTTTTACGTCTTCGCTCAATGCATCGTAAAAACGCACTGCGTGCTTCGGCACTTTGGACGATGCGCGGCCCAGCAACAGCACAGCCTGCAAGCCTTGATGCAACCGGCTCAGCGCGCGTGCAATTTTAATTACGTTTTGCAGCGTCTCTTTTTTGCTGCGCAGTATACGCAGCTCGTTAGATGGGTGCAGAACGTCGGTGGGAGTACCCTCGGTCATAGTTTACGCGAGTTCGTGGTGTGCCATTTTCGGTCTGATAAACATGTCATTTATTGACTTGGCGCTATGCGCCGCTTGCACTATCTATCGACCGTTTATCAAACAAGCTTTACCGGCGGATAATTGCGACGCGCTTCAGAAGCGAGAATTTTTTCTGGCTTTGCTGGGTGCGGGTAAGTGCCATTCGGCACTAACGGACTAGCACCCGATTGACGGTTGCGCACAGCGTCGGGATCTGGATGGGCTTGGTGAGATATTCGGTAAATCCTGCGGCGCGTCCGCGTTCAACATCGCTGCTCATCGCATCGGCGGTTAAGGCAATCACTGGCGTGTCGACCAGGTGCGGCATTGTCCGAAATTGTTTCAGAGCGGCGTAGCCGTCCATGCCGGGCAAATTAATATCAAGCATGATCAAATCGACGTGCTCAGTTTGCGCCAGCTCCAGACCGCGTTCGGCCGAGAGCGCGACCAGCAGCGTCGCGTTTGGCCAAAACGTATTGAACACGGCTTTCACTAATTCGACATTGGCGGAATTATCTTCGACACACAGGGTTACGAAACGATCCGTTGCCTGCACTGGCCGGCGCTGCCGCGCGCTGGGCACGCGACGCTCTGCGCTAGCGTCGATCTCGGGCAGTTCGATCCAGAATGTGCTGCCGGCTCCGGTACGGCTTTCAAATCCAAGTGTGCCGCCCATCAGCTCGACCACTTTTTGGGTTATGACCAATCCGATGCCGGTGCCATCGATATCACTGCGCTCCTGACCCAGACGATTAAAAGGCTGAAACAATTGTTGCTGTTTTTCGCTATTGATGCCCGGCCCGTCGTCACGCACCGAAATCCTCAGCATATGGTCCGGCACGCGCGCGCACGTCACCCACACATTGCCGCCGGAACGGTTGTACTTCACCGCATTAGTGATTAAGTTGAGCAGCGCTTGTTTGCAGCGGATCGGATCGGCGTTTACATGGGCGCGGGTCTCGACACTGTGAGCGAAATGCAAGTTAACCGCCCGGTTCGCTGCCAACGCGCTGGTTATACTGGTGCAATCGTCCAGCAGCTCGTCCAATAACGTTGGCTCGCACTGCACTTGCAATTTCTCCGACTCGATACGCGACAGGTCAAGCACGTCGTTGATGAGTTGCAGCAAGTGCTCCCCGGCGCGCTGAATACGCACCACCTTGGTTTTCTGTTCGAGGTCGAGGCGGTCGTCGTAAGACAGTAACTGCGCGAAGCCCAGAATCGAATTCATGGGCGTGCGCAGCTCGTGCGACATGCTCGATAAAAAATCCGACTTGGCGCGGTTGGCACGCTCGGCGTCTTCCTTGGCGCGCACGATCTGGTCTGCGTCGCGCTTGCGTTGGGTGATGTCGCGGCTGATGCTGATAATTTCGACTGGAATTCCAGAGTCGGGGTTGCGCAGGATGTAGGTGTTGGATTCCATCCAGACATAATTTCCGTCTTTGCGGCGCACCCGCGATGTGAC
>JACQEQ010000292.1 GCA_016200445.1 Gammaproteobacteria bacterium
AGTGGTTGGTCTTACATTATTTCATCCATTAGTATTCACACGAGTTTACGGAAATTAGCCTTTGTTAATATCAAAAACCATGGAGGAAATATGAATTCAATCGGCTGGGGAATACTTGTCGGCACCATAACGTTGTCAATGGCAGATGCAACTGCGCAAAGCGTGACGCTGGATGAACTGCTTGATCACGCAGCGAAGACCAATCCGAACTTCCAATCCATCGAGTTGAACCCAAAATTCGCTGAACTCGATTACAAGTCGGCAGTTGCTGAGGATTGGTATTTATTCGGCTACTCGCAATATTATCGCGATTACCGTCAGTGGAACGACACGAATGGCCACTGGGGTACATCTCGCACCGAATTCGGGGTATCCAAACTCTCGCCGGCAACCGGGGTCCGTTTCAGCACGTCGTATCAGTACGAACGGCGGTCATACAGAAACAACACCAACACCGATTATGCGAGTTCAGACAAATCCTACGACTCAAATGCACGCATATCGGTAGATGTTCCAGTCTGGAATAACGCATTCGGTTACGCCTCGCGGCGCGGTCTGGAGCAAAGCGAAATTCGTTTCAACACTAGTCGCTTGCACTACCAAGAAGACCGCGATGCATTTTTCGCCGGTATCGGCCATCAGTTCATCTCGTTATGCGTTGTTGCACAGCGCGCCGCTGCAACCCAGAACGCCTATCAGCGCGCTACTGACCTGGTGAAACATATCGAGAACCGTGCAGAGATGAACAGTCGAGCACGTTATGCGCAACACGCGGCTCGCTTCGAGCGCGAGATGTCCGCACAGAATGCGAATGCACGCACGACGCTGGAAAGCACCCAAGTGGGTATGTCGACTTACTATGAGTACCCGCGTCTGCGCACCGAAACACCGGAGTGCGATCTTTTTCGGCAACGTAAAACTGCGTCATCAGATGTCGAGATCGACCAACTGATAGAGGCAACACGCAGGATGCAAAATTTTAAGTTAGACGAGCACGCACTCCAGCTTGCCAAAGAAGTCACCTACGACCGCGCGAATCCCAACCTGGAGCTGCGTCTGAATTATCAAATCTCCGGCGCGGATAACAACAACTCCGAGCGTTCGCTGGATCGCGATGCCCGTGGATACGGCATGACGCTGGTGTTCAACTATCCCATCGGCAATACGCGCGCCTACGCCGATATTGATCGCATCGATTTATCACGCATCACCTTCGACAACAACTTGCGGGATACCAAGCTGCAACTGCAACGGACACTACGCGGGTTACTGGTCGCAATGCGCGCGGGCGAGCAAATTATTGCAACGCAGAAACAGCGCGTCGAAAACGCACGCGGCGCGCGCGAACAAGACATGCGTGCGCTTGCCGAAGGGCATCTTGAAATCGGGTTACTCGAAGATTCACTGCGCTACGAGCTGGATGCCGAGCTTGCGCTGATCGGCAGCGCAGCAGCCTATCAAAACGACTACCTGAGCTACCAGGAAATTACCAACCAGTTATCTGTCAAGCCTGCGCACTGATATATTACAGTAAAAAGTGGTGTTAGATGATCTCCGCTCCGGGGTCAAGTCTTGCACCACTACATTTTTTCTCGACCGACCTTCGGCAGCACACACACCGTGCTGGCAAACTCCAGCATTTCTTCCAACCACGCCAACCGTTGCGCGGGCGTGGCGCGCAGCCAAAAATGGAGCTGCTGCTTTTCGTGCCCAGTCAGCTCGCGTGCCGGAGGTGTTATTGATTTCGAGTCTTTTTCGCTCATACACAGTTCGCGCCGAGTGCCTCGTTCCTATGCTGGGTCACGATCAATTTTGAGCGCGCGCCGGATTTCTTCAAGATGGGCGATGTCTTCCATGTCCTTCGCCCGTCCTACGTCACGCTTCAACTGGATCAAGTCGTCGATGGAGCCACCGGAATCGAGACGCCGCCGATGTTCATTTTCACCGCGCGCTGCGCAAGCTGCCGATACGGTATCGGTTCTGCACGAACAGATCGACCGAGAGTAACGGATTCTTTGGGTCGTAAAACGAAAACACCAACATGTTCTTCTCGTTTATCCACGATTCGCGAATGGCTGCATCAGCGAACAGCGCAGGTAATATCGACGGGCAGTTTCGTAGGTCGAGTTAGGTGCGGTGTTTGCACCGTAACCCGACGAATGGCGTGCGGCATGTCGGGTTACGCTACGCTAACCCGACTACGAGCTGTATACCGGGGATATCGCGGTGGCGTTTGGCGATAAGCTCAGCGCATTGCCGATTAGCGGGTTGTGGCGGATGACGTAAGCGCACCCACTCATGTAATGCAATTATGCAAGCCTGACCCCAGTCCTGCGCCCGTCATCTTGCTGAATGGCGCACGCCAGACGGGGAAAAGCACACTCGCCAAAGGCATTGCCGGAAAGCTCTGTGGCGACTATGTCACGCTGGATGACGCCACGGTGTTGTCCGCTGCCACCGCAGATCCCAGGGGATTTTTGCGCGGGCTGGGCGATATGACCGTCATTGACGAAGTACAGAAAGCACCAGGACTGTTCCCCGCCATCAAGCAACAGGTGGATACTGATCGTCGACCGGGGCGATACCTGCTGACCGGCTCAGCCAACGTGTTGCTGCTGCCGAAAATTTCTGAGTCACTCGCCGGGCGCATGGAGATCATCACGCTATGGCCCCTGTCGCAGGGCGAGTTGCGTGGACGCACCGAGCGCTTCATTGATCACCTGTTTGCCGCTGAGCTGCCGCGCATGATGCGCGCCGCGCCGCAAGATCACGAAGTGATTTCCCAAATTGCCGCCGGCGGTTATCCCGAAGCCGTGGCGCGCACCGACGAAGCACGCCGACATGACTGGTTCACTTCGTACCTCAGCGCCATTCTGCATCGCGATGTGCGCGATCTAGCGAACATAGAAGGACTGACCGACATGCCACGCTTGCTCGCGTTGCTCGCGGCACGCTCCAGCGGACTGTTAAATACCTCCGAACTGTCGCGCTCCTCGACCATTGCGCAAACCACATTGAAGCGTTACCTGACCCTACTGCAAATGACGTTCTTGATGGAGCCGCTGCTAGCCTGGTCTTCAAACCTGGGCAAGCGGCTCATTAAGGCGCCGAAGGTTCACCTCATCGACACCGGACTTGCGACCCACCTCACCGGCCATTCGCCGCAGCGTTTGACGCACGACACCACTCTGCTTGGAAATCTGCTGGAGACATTTGTGATGATGGAGCTGCGCAAACAATTGACGTGGTCCACCGTGCGCGCAAAGATTTTTCACTTCCGCACCCTGGCGGGAAAAGAAGTGGACATCGTGCTCGAAGACGCACGCGGCCGCCTCGTCGGCATCGAAGTCAAATCGGCCGCGAGCGTCACCAAGAAAGATTTTTCCGGGCTGGAAATACTCGCTGAAGAAACTGGTAAGAAATTTGTACGTGGCATGGTTTTGTATACCGGTGAGACGGCAGTGGCGTTTGGCGACAAGCTTATTGCGCTACCGATTAGTGCGCTATGGCAGATGACGTAACACGAGCTCACTCGTGTAATGCAGCAATGCAAGTCTGACCCGACTCCTTTCATTCTTCCTTTTCGGATTTTTATGGCTCCCAAAATGGCAGCTTCGAGGTGCCAGCATCCGGTAAGACTATCGCCACACTTTGCGCTGCCCGCGTGACAGCAACGTAGAAATTGGCTGCTGGCTTGGGCCCTAAATGATTGCCGGACTGGATAAATTCAACGATGCCGTCCGTCGGTACGATTAATACGCGCCTATACTCCATGCCTTTCGCCAGCCCAAAATTGAGATAGTCCAGATCGAAGTCCTTCCCCGAGTTGGCACTGCTGCGTAAGCATTGTGGATCAAACTGGGCAATGTATTCATCGAGATGCTCGTGGCGCACGAGGAACACACCTTCATGGCCGGTGACTGTCTTGTTTCTGGACTCTGTTCGAGGAAACGACCAACTGGAATCGAAGATGGTGTCCGAGAATGCTGCAATATCAGGGTGGCAACGCCACGTCGTGGCGTTCTCGATGATCTCCAATACACCGCGTGCTTCTCGTTCGCGGAACCAATTGATGGCCTCCGCGTAGGCGTATTTCTTGTTCATTTGGCTACGAGGATTTGTTGCAAGTACGGACTGGCGAATATCGCCAACCATCCGGACATCAAGCGATGAGTTCAGCAGCACGTCAATTATCTCCCAATCGTGGCCGCTTAAGTCTTGCACTTCGTCAATAAGAATCTCGTCATAGATACACTCAATCCGATGTAGAAGCACTCCTTTGCTGGCTTCAACCAACTCGTGGGCAAGTCGACCAAGTTCGCAGGAGTAAACGGCCTCATTCAAGTCCAGAAATCGTTTTAGCCCTTTGGCCATCCGATGTGGACGGCCTTCAAAGTTGAAGCCTCTAACTCGCTTCCCAGGGAATATGAATGGCAGGAATGGCCGTGCAAAATCGCGCAGCAGAAACGTGAACCAGCCCATTACTCGAATGTCAGGATGGTCCCCGGGATAGGTCGAGAGTCGGTCACGCAACTCGGCTTGGTTTGTTTGTGTATAGGTCACCACCAACGCGCGCCGGTCATGCGGTAGCGATGCACAGTGCTCTACGATACCCTGCGTTTTACGTGAACCGGCGACTGCGAGCGTCAAATAATTAGCCATGGATGAACTTGGCTGCAGCAAGCATATATTCTGGAGGAATTATCTGTTGTTGGGATTCTGCGATGCGGAGGGCGCCTTCCGTCTTCTCGCGTTTCATCCACTTTGACAGGTCGGCACGGGCATCCACATTTAGAATCTGCCGCAACACCGCCTCGCCATTGAAATGAACTAGCTGCGGTTCGAGAGTTTCGCCGTCCTCAACCTTCCCGATAAAGAGCTCACGCCGCCCATTTGATAACCACACTTGTACCTGAGTTCGCAGCTCAACTGGGTCAATACCATCGTTGTCTCGAAGCGCAGCTACAGTCTTGTCAAGCTTCGCGCATAGTTCCAGGCAATGCTTAAGAGATAGGCCTCGCATGCTGAGGACATCGATCCCGCATTCCATGGGTTTTTTTCCGTGAATGTCCCTAAAGATGCGCTCGAAGACAATCTCATCAGAGGAACCTTCAACCAGTACAATCTTGTCGGCCAACACTATGCGAAGCGTATCGTAGCCGGGAAGTTTCTGGAAATAAGAAACAGTGTCCTTGCTCAGCCCGAGAACCGTGTGCGCCTCACCACGCCCCATTAACAAAAGCGAGCCAAGACCCAATCGATTGAGCACAAACGAACTGTGAGTTGTGACGAAGAGCTGCTGTTGCTCACCTGCAAGTGACTCCATGCGTGACAGCAGGGTTGTGAGGCTTGTGTGCGTGAGATGGTTTTCGGGTTCTTCGACCATCACAAAGTTGGCTTGGTCAGAGTGTTTGTTCATCGCTAGGGAGATTTTAATCGCCGCCTGCTGACCTTGTCCGGACATCGAGAACGGCACTTTGTTTACATGCGGAGTCACCGAACTCTCCCAAGAGGTACGCGTACTCTGGTCCATCGCAAGAGAGATTGGTCGGTCATGAAGCGACGCATGAAGCTTCCCGATACGTTCATTGACTGTCTTGAGTGCGCCATCAGACATTGAAGCCTTGACTTGGCGATATGTGAGGGAAATATCAGCCCGTTCAGAAGGCTTAAGATGGTCGCCTAAAATTTCGCGCAGGTGGTAATCGACTCCGCTGGTGGATCTGACAGTCCGTGAATCGATGATCGCCGTCGCCAGCTGTTTGGGTCGGATCGTGATCTTGCTATCGGCAAAAGAGCGCCAATCATCCATGTAGTACTCGATAGGAAGAATTGGTGATGGATTCCTTGCCCAGTTGTCGAGATCGTCAGCGTAGTCAGGATTCGGCAAGATGCTCATTGATATTCCGGGGCACGCCTTGGTGGGTATCTCAGTGTTTATCGCCCCACATAACTGCTGCAAGTCATCACGACCTTCAAAAAATAATTCGATACTTATCTCGGGGAATGCAACTCGCTCTCCGTTGTTACGCTTCCACACAAATTCTTCAACAAGGGTGGTATTGAACCAGTAAGGGTTAAGCTCCTCGGATACCCTGCGTCCATTGACACGCCCAGTCAACGCAAGCGCAATTGCCTCCATTAATGTGGACTTTCCACTTTCGTTAGCCCCCACGATCAGATTGAGCTTCTGATTCGGTTCGAGCTCGAAGTCTTTATAGATGCGGTAGCCGTGGATTTTGATTTTCGTAATCAATGCCGACCATCCAATTAGTGCAGCAGGTTAGGGATCGAAACCCAGCAGTGTGAAAAAGGGGACGCTTCTATTTCACCAGCCGTTTGTTTTGCGTCTGAACGGATAAGGGCACTCTACACTTTACTTCATCACGCGCTTGAACATGTTTTCCACGGCAGGTGTCATGTGAATCGGCAAGAGCGCGGTTGCTGGATGCGCCTGCTGGAAAACGCGGAACACTTCGTCCGCGAATCCCTGCCCGATTTCCTCCACGCCTGCAAAATCCAGCACCACCGTTTGAAAGCGCTCAAAGCGCTGAGTCAATCGTTTCGCCTGCGAGCGCGATACCAATTTCTCACCTTCGTGCTGCGCTAGCCGCACCGGCACAATGGTCTTGGAAAATGTGTACTCCTCCGGCGCGGCAAACTCATGGAACACATCCTTCAAGGTACGCGCGCTATCGTTGGACAACCGCATCAACACCACCGTGCCGGGCGCATTGGCGGGCCGCTCCAGCAACATATCCGTCCCCCATTCGTCGTGCATGAAATGCAGCGTGCCGGAAATAATATCGAAGGCGTCCATCACCTTGGACGAAAAAAAGATGCCTTCGCCAGTATGGTGGGCGGGATCGGTTGTCAGCTTACCTTTGGCCAATTCGAGAATTGCTTCGCGTGGATCGTACAGCTTGAGCGCACGCTGAATCTTCACAAAAATCCCTTCGCCCTCGTCCACGACATACACCGTCGTGTTCAACGCATCGCGGTGCAACTCCACCGTCACCCGCTCTGAAACGGAATGGTCGATGGCATTGTTCACCATCTCCGTAATCGCGTAGTGCCAGATGTCACGAACATTAGGGGGCAGGTCATGAAGTGCAGGGGCTATCGCTTCACGCCACACCTCGTCCTCGCGCAAACCCGCGCGCGGATAGACCTGATGCACATGCGCCAACGTTACCAAATGGTAGCGAACCCCGCGCCCGACCCCGATTGAGCCGATCACCCCTTCTTGCTTTAGCCCCGACAGCCAAGCACTCGCCGATTGGCGCGACACCCGATAACGTTTGGCAAGGCGCGCGGCGACATTACTGCCGTCCTGAGCGATCATGGCGAGAATGGCACGGCGAAGCTTTGGGCTCATTGGGAATTAAACGTAAAGAGAATCACTTTTAATTGTAAAGCAGATGCAGGATAAACGTAAAGTCAGTGTCAGGAAAGCCGGAGTGTAAAGAAATTACTCTCTGGCCTGCTTTTTTACCAAGGTGATTTCGTCGGCGCCGGAGCTCACATAGGCGGCGAGTTTGGCGCGCCTCCGCCCGGCGTGCTGGCCAGTGGGTGTCAGTTCTTGATGTCATCGGATTGGCCCCTGCCGTACATCTTGATTTTAGTAAGTTGCTCGATGTCGGCGAGGTCTTTATGTCGCCCGGCTTGGCGCTGCATTTCAATAGGGTCGTCGATCAATCATCGGCGTGGCGCAACATTTACCACTTACAGTTTTCCACCGAAAGAAGTCCCTAAGCCGAGCGCGCAAACCCCGCAACCGATACGCAACGTTGATCGGCGAAATCTTTCCGGTGCAGCTTTATGCGCTCAATCTCGTGCAAGGTATCCGCAGTGAAGTAACTTTCGCCGCACGCGGGACAACTGACGATGGGAATATTTTCGATCACCAGCAAATTCTCGCCCTTGCTATAGCTGCGCGTGACGCGCCGAACACGTGCGTTATTCTTGCGGCAGAGAGAACACTTCATTGCGTCCCCGAAAGTCGTTTAGCGTCGCGTCACCCAGTAGCCCGGCTTGCGATGCTGGTGGCTAACCGCCGTAATTCGCAGCACCGATCCTTTGACCCGGTAATACACGGAATACGGGAACCGATTCAGGATGACCCGCCGATGCGGCGCTTCAACAAGGACGCCGATCTCCGCATGGCGTGCGATTCGTTCGATAGCTCCGTGGAACTCACCGAGAAAATCTTCACCCAATCCCGGTACTTTGGTTTCGTAGTATGTGGATGCATCGCTGAGTTCCGCTTGTGCGGCAGGGTGAATTTCGATCTTCATCCGTGAAGTGATCTCACGCTATTTCTTTTTCACTTCTTTCAGCGCATCACGCGCACTCTGCATTGCTGCTTCATACGGGACAGCCTGCACCTCGCCTCGCTCGATCTCGGCATCCCGCTTCTTTACCTCTTCAAGCCACGCCGATTCCACACCTTCATCGACATGAACGTCTTCATCGAGACTGACAATCAAGCGATGCGCCAATTGCGCACGCTCGTTCTGTGGAAGCAATAGCAGCTCCTGTTCGATCTCTTTAAGGGGACGGGCCATGACGATTACCTCCGTAGATTGTAGATTACTCTCCGGTCAGGTTCGTTTGTAGAGCTGGGCGCCGGATTTCGTGAACTCCACCGCCTTCTCCTGCATGCCTTTTTAAAACGAGAGTTTCCAGAAAACGTCGAAGGGGCGCTTGCTTTAAGCTCTATTTCGAAGGCGCATCAGCGTGCCGACAAGGAGGCTACTCGCAAGCGTGAAACTTGGCGCAATTTCCCAACGCCGTCGCGATTTGCTTGCGGGTCTCCTCAAGTTCCGGCATCGCAACCGACACGTGCCGGGGCGGCGTATTGTCATAGAGCGCGGCAAGTCCTTGTGCGCGTAAATGGCTTGGAGTCAGCGTTCCATAACCGACGTGACGGCGGCCTTTGTCCGCATTGTCGGCGTGGCGGCGACCGTGGTCGCACGCTTCGGGGTGCGATAAGCCCTCAACATCATAGAGGGACAGAGTTTCGCCAGGGCGCGGCTTGAACTCGTTTAAACGAATCGTGTTGTCACTACGCACGCTCTTTCGATGAAAGACGTAGCGCGCAAGTGCCTGGTCGTCAGTCAGTGTAGTCATACACTTGACGAATCCGGTTTAGAAACTCTGCGGGAAACTTGTCGCGGAACTCACAGCGACCGCTGAACTGCTCGGAATCACTGTAATAGCCGACATACATCATGATCTCAGTCGCCACTACAAAAATGGCAAAGCTACGACGGCTCATATACCACTCAAAACAGATACTGCCATCCGTGTCCGCAAAAATCTCCGGTGCCTGAACGGCGGGAGGAATACGTCGCAATAGGCGTAACGCCATTTGATACGCCCCATCGGATACTGACTTGGCTCCAGCGCCGTCCCAATCTGGAGTTTTTGCTTCCTCATAAACCTCTAGGAGCTGATCCGCCAACGCGGGGCACTGCGGATGGTTGACAACGTTATTTTCGCCCGAGACTCGAAGCAAGGGCGCCACCTGAGCCTCCCCAACAGTGGGTTGTATCGCGCCGGGTGAGCGCTGAGGAAGATGTGCGAGCGTACTCATATATAGGGCTCCAAGGCCTTGGGCGTCAGGCTAGCGCGAAATATTTGGTTTTTCTTAACACGCATCTGCTCAAACCGCTCCCATAGTTCTGGCTCTGGCGGATCGCGCTCGGGCTCACAGTAGACGTCGATATCGAGCGCCACCGGGATGAACCGATTTCCGTCAATCGATTCGATGTTAGCTTGTTCAAGCACTTGGCGAACATTAGCCACGCAGCCGACGTCCTGCAATGGTATGACCACAGTGGAATCGAAAGCGCTTAGCGTCTCGGTTGGATTGACGTCCTTGGGGAGTCGGGGCATTGCACGAAGATATTCATCAAAGTCGAAGTTACTCGAGAAAGGGAATCGTAGACGGTTGACGTAGCGCAAGCCGAGCCGGATGACACGCTCTTGTTGAACAGCGTTGCGATAACCGAAGTAGAGATCACGCATTGATTCACACAGCGCTGGCCATGGAGGATACGGCGGCAAATAACTCACCGCAATTCGGTCCAGCTGGGCAAACACAACGCGATTTTTTTCGGTATTTGTAAGCCGAAATCCGCTGGGTCGCGTTTTAATCTGTGACTCCTGACCCGACTGCGGTGCAGCGAAGGCGGCGCTGAATTCGTGCAATGGTGTTCTCACTGGGTATTTTGCGCGTATGGAATCACAAAACGTTTCAACTCCGGACAACGATGCTCGTTCGGTTTTTGAAAATCGAAGTTCAATTATCGCTTCGGTAATCGGTGGGTTATTTAATGTTGGTATGGTCATTAATTTCACCCGCGATTCACACCTATTTTCAGCATGTCGTGTCGGTTATTTTTTCGCGCTACGCGCATCGCATCTTCAGCAGAGATGGGGACGATCAAACAGTGAGCCAATTTCGCACGCTCCTTCTGTGGAA
>JACQEQ010000019.1 GCA_016200445.1 Gammaproteobacteria bacterium
CGGGTGGCCCACACCATCCAGGTGACGGCGGATTTGATGCAGGCGCCCGGTGTCGATGACAATACTCAATATAGATGTGTCGGACACCGCATCATAACTTTCGACCGTGTATTCGGTATGCGCGGTTTTGCCATCCAGCGGCGCATCGATGCCCCCTTGCGCCGCTGTGGGTTGACCGCGCACCTGCACCCAATAACGCTTATAAACCGCATTGTTTTGAAATAACGCGGACAAGCGTGCCGCAGCGTTCTGGCTGTGTGCTACCAGCATCAAACCGGAGGCTTCACGGTCCAGGCGATGCACCAAAAACACCGGACGCTGCATTTTGAAATGCAGCTCGGCCTGCCGCAGCAACGCGCAATGGTCGCCTTCCATGGTGCCCTGCGCCAGCACGCCGCTCGGTTTGAACCACACGCTATAATCGTGTTCGTCGGCCACTAAGACACTACTTGGCACTGCTTTGGCCAACACTTCGTCGTTGTAATGCAATTCGATTTTTTCGCCCGCATTCAGGGTGGCAGTGGCGCGGCGTAAACGCTTCATCGGCCCGGCGGGCGGCACCAGCCATACCGCGCCTTTGTTCATTGCGTCTTTAATTTTTCCTTTCGAAAACCCGGTACGAACCGCCAACATTTCGCAAGCAGTGGCGGTTTCGGCGACCGCCACGGTGTGGCTGATAATGCGTGTTGTGCTGATACTCATTGCAGATCCAGTCTCCTCGTTGTGTGTCTATCGTAAATCAATGTCGTAGATTCCCGCCGGACTTCGGCACTCAACACATGTTCGCGCTGCAGCTTGGCTGCAAGCAAATGAATAACCCGCATACCGCGCAACACCAACGCATCGGCGATCAAGCGACGGTGGCAATGTTCCGGCATATGTTCGGCGCAAAGGATTGCAGTGGGTTCGCGCTGGGCAAGATTCAATAATTGCGCAATACCTCGTGCGAATTCCGGGGTGTCCATGTGATCCGCAAACCCGCGCGATGCGGCATCCTGCAATGCTTCATGCAGCGAATCGGGCCGCGCGCTACGCCGTCCGCCCAACGCACGTCCAGCCCAATGATAAGTCACTTGCGCAGCATTCAAAGCACTACGGAGCGTGTCTTGACTAAATTGCGGACAACGCGTTGAATGCGGCACGGCGCGCACGTCGACCACGCAGCTCACCTGCGCATTGCAGATTATTTCCAGCAAACTCCCGGTGCTGCGGTTACTGTGGCCGAGGGTAAACAAGGCGTGAGTAATGGTCATGCTAGTTCCAAATCTCGCAATAAAAATTATTTCGTTGAACTAAACTGTAACTCAAGATTGCCTCCAATCGACCGTAATACTGACAAAGTTGCAGTCGATATTTCGTTTCGGGAGTTGCCCATGTTCACCCGCTTTTCAATTGCCACTCTCGTCTGCCTTATTACTGTTATTAGCACTCCTTGTAATGCAGACGCGCCAGCAGCCGCACCCAAGAGCCCGCTTACGTTCGGTGTTGTGCCGCAACAAGCGGCAGACAAACTAGCGGTGGCGTGGAAACCGCTCCTGGACGATCTGAGTGAAAAAACCGGGCGCACGATTAAATTCGAGTCCGCTACGGACATTGCATCGTTCGACAAACGCACGGCGAACGGTGATTTTGATCTGGTATATATGAATCCGATGTATTACACCGAGGTGCACCAGTCGGTCGGATATCAAGTTTTTGCAAAAGAAAAAGACACCTTATTAAAAGGAATGCTGGTCGTAAAAAAAGATAGCCCGTATCTAAAACTAGAAGATCTCGCAGGCAAAACCATTGTGTTCCCCGGGCCGATTTCATTCGCAGCCACGATTCTGCCGCTGCTCGAATTTAAAGCGAAAAACATCAGCATTTCACCGGTCTACATTGGATCACATGAGGGTGTGTACAACGACGTTGCACGCGGGCTGCATGCCGCCGGCGGCGGCGTGGCTAAAACATTGGCGCAAACCGACACGGTGGAGCGCAATGAGCTGCGCGTTTTATGGTCTAGCGACAGCTATACACCGCATCCGTTTGCTGCCCATCCGCGCGTCGAGCGTGCAGTGGTAGAACAGATAGCAAAAATTCTGTTTGATCTCGATCAGGACGAACGCGGCAAAAAAATATTAAAAGAACTGCGTTTTCGCGGCTTTGCCGCCGCCCAGGATGTGGAGTACGAAAAACTCAAGACCCTGAGCAAACAAAAATAATTCGTGTTAAACGCCCATCCAAAAATCACCTCACTTAATTACGAACTCACAGCCCGCATAAAAATCTACTGGCGTACGGCAACGCCAGTATTGACTGTTTCAGCGGGGTAATTTCTTCACACACTCTGGTGTACCATCGTCCTCCGCGCTTACATCGGAGAATGTTCATGTGGAAAAAACTACTCGTCGGCCTCGTCGCAATTTTGCTAGTGGCCATAGCCATCGGTTTAGCCCTCCCACGCAATATTCATGTAGAACGCAATACTGTGATTCACGCTGCTCCCAGTGCGGTGTTTGCTTTCATTAATGACTTCCACAAATTTAATCTTTGGTCGCCGTGGGCAAAACGTGACCCCAACACCCAATACATCTTTAGCGGCCCCGGCCAGGGTGTAGGTGCAAAAATGGCATGGCGGAGTGAACACCCCAACGTGGGCAACGGCCAGCAGCAGATCATGGTCAGCGACTCTGATCGGCATGTTCAAACCGAGTTGAATTTCGGCGATATGGGTACGGCGTTCGCAACTTTTGATTTGGTAATGGATGGCACGGACACACACGTAACCTGGGGTTTCGATCAGGATACCGGCTACAACATTGTGAACCGCTACTTCGGCTTATTGATGGACAAATTCATCGGCCCGGATTATGAGCAGGGTCTTGTCAATTTAAAAACCTTGGCTGAATCCACGCCGCCCGCTGCGGTAACGCCGGCAACTCCTCCTGCCGTTGCGGCCTCGTCCCCCGCCAGCAGCACCGGACTGGAGCTGGCGCGCATGAGCGGTTGCCTGGCCTGCCATAGCATCGACAGGAAGGTAGTCGGCCCCGCGTGGAAAGACGTTGCCGCTCGCTACAAAAACCATGCAGATGCCAAGCCGCAACTAATAAATAAAGTCAAGACTGGTGGTAAAGGCAACTGGGCCGACGTGACGGGTGGCGCACCGATGCCGCCCTACTCGCCGCGTGTCAGCGACACGGACATCACCACGCTCGTCGAATTCGTGCTCGCACTATGAAATTCGCTTTAGCCTGCGGCTTCGTGCTGTGCTGCTGGGGACTGGCCGCGCACGGCGCCGACGCGCCCTCCGGCGCTTCACCGGTTGGCCAGCGGCGCCCGGCCTTCGATCTGCCCGACGTGCATGGCAAAGCGGTTTCGATGGCACGCTGGGACGGCCGCGTGATTGTGCTAAATTTCTGGGCCACGTGGTGCACCCCGTGCCGCAAAGAAATTCCGCTCCTCAACGCTCTACAAACCCGTTATATGAAACGCGGCGTGCAAATCGTCGGCCTGGCGGTGGACAATACTGAGGCGGTAACGCAATTCATGCGGAGTGTCCCAATCCGCTATCCGGTGTTGATCGGCGACCAGGCTGGTATCGAAATCATCGAAGCCTACGGCGATCACGCTGGCGCCCTGCCTTACACTGTATTTATCAATCGCGCCGGGATCATCGCCAGCATGGCGAGCGGCGCGCTGACAGAAGAATTCGCACGCTCATCCATCGAGCGTTTGCTTGCCACTAACAATTAATCCAGCATAACCTCCGCATCGGATTAAACTTCAGCGGTTTTACCACTAACGCCACCGGGCAAGTTGGCTTTGCTTTTTTCAAGCGCTCTGAATTATCATTCCCCGGTCAGATCTAATTAGGATAATTTTCCCAACATAAAACACATCGTCAAGGCGTGGCAAGACGTCACCCATATCAGGAACACGGAAGCAGGAAATGCGAGCGATGCGTACCGAAAAATCTAAGACCAGCGTTCCTGATTTTATGATTCAAATTGTCCACCTCGAAGGACCGCGTCGTGGACAGATCGATGAGCTGCACAAAGAGCGCATCAGTGTAGGCCGCAATCCGGACAGCGACGTCTGCTTTCCCAAGGATCTGCGGATTATTTCGCGCCGTCACGCCGAGATTCTGAATTTGGGCGGACGCTTCCTATTACGGAACTTGAGTAAAAATGGTTGCTTGGTCAATGGCAAGCCAACGCAGATAAAATATTTACAGCAAGGCGATATTTTTACCTTTGCCGAAGGCGGACCCAAGGCACGTTTTCAATATGTTCGACATGTGCCTGCGCCGGTGGAAGTTGAGCTCCCGCAAGCCGCAAACGCAAGCATTACAATTCAATTAGGATTCAATATTAAAGCGGTGCAGCGCTCCGCCGTGAGCTTGGGTAGTGCTACCGGCTGTGACTTTGTCATCAGCCACGCGCATGTGTTGGCCAAACATGCACAACTGTCGGTTCGCTCCGGAGAGTATTTTTTGCGTGATTTGAGCCTCACGCAAGCAACGCTGCTCAACGGCCGTCCAGTTGTAAATGAGGTGCTGCTGCAAAACAAAGATGTGATCGGCTTGGGCAAGGAGGGACCGCAGCTACTCTATCTCGGGTCCGGATGTTTTGCAGAAGTGCGCGCACGCATGTTGCCAAGAATTCGTAAGGGCCTGCCGCCCGAGGCGATGTGAATTTAATTTCTGTGTGATCCGGCGCTAACTTCACAACCACTGGGTTACGTAAAATACGCGTAATCCTTCGGAGGATCGCGACGGCCCAATCACTAATGCAGCGAATATACTTGCCGGTTCATCAACGCCCGCCATTGCAGCGGATACATTCTCCACGATTCGAACGCACTGCTCCGGCACCCGTGAACGCTTGAGTTTAGGCGCGTACACCAATGCATAACGCGGTACGGGGGAGTCGGAATCGTCAAATGGAATCAGGGCCGGCACGTCAATATCTCCAACAAAATTTCTGTAATTCAGCCGACAAAATGGCTATTTTTCTGCTGTAAAGCAACTCGACGTTGACCGCGCCAGGGATTGTCATTAAATTACCCGCCGTTGAAACCGTTTTTTAACGAATGTTAAAGGGGAGTGTTATGGAACTTGCTATCATTTTTTTCGTGTCCCTGTTCAGCATCGCGTTCATGGGCATGGTGTTCGGCCAGTAGTCTTGTCGCCAAATAATTAGGGGTTCGTTCGACGAATCCCAGTACGAGCCGTAACAAGCCAGATGTGACTTCGTCCATCTGGCTTTTTTTATTTGATCTGCCGTTTCTAGGTTCAACACCTGGATTGGGTGTAACGGCGAACCTCCAACGCGCGTGTCCCGCATTGTTTTTTTTATAAATTCGCCTTAATAATGCGCGCCTGTTTCGAACTCAAGAGTGAGCTTTCGTGGTCAATATCAATCCTTTGACGAAGTGGTCGGCCAGCTCGCATCGCTGGCGGTTTTTTCGCTCCGGTGGTTTGGATCAGGTGCGGCTCGAAAACAGCACCGATCTGCTTGCGCTCGAAACCCTCGATCAAAAATTGTGGGCGGCGCTGAGTTGTCCGACACGCGGCTTGGCGTTCGATAACAAAACCCTGGACTTCATCGACACCAACAAAGACGGCCGGATTCGCGTTCCTGAAATTGTCGCGGCAGTGCAGTGGGCCTGCGCAATGTTGAAAAACCCGGATGATCTCACTCTGAGCGAAGCGGCGCTGCCGTTGTCCGCGATCAACGACAACACCCCGGAAGGGAAGCAATTACTGGCCAGTGCCCGGCAGATTCTAAAAAACCTGTGCAAAGACCACCACGCCGCAATCAGCGCTGAAGACACCGCCGATACTGCAAAAATCTTTGCTCATACCCGCTTCAACGGCGATGGTATTGTCCTGCCAGAGGCAAGCGACGATGCGTCATTGCAACAATGCATACAAGACATCATTGCCTGTTGCGGCAGCGAACTTGATCGCAGCGGTGAAAATGGCGTGTCACGACCCCTCGTTGAACAGTTTTTTAAAGCGGCCCGCGCCTATTCGCAGTGGTGGACGCTCGCAGAGAGCGATGCCGCTAACGTCTTGCCATTGGCGGATGCTACCGAAATGGCAGCAGCTGCATTTAAAGCCGTACAACCGAAAGTCGACGATTTCTTCGCGCGCTGCCGGCTGGCGGCGTTCGATGCACGTGCCGCTGGGCCGCTAAATCGTGCGAAAAAAGAATACGTCGCGCTCGCACAACAACTGCTGTCCGCATCGGTGGGCGAGGTCGCGGATTTTCCGTTGGCGAAAATCGAAGCAGGCCGCGCGTTACCGCTGAGCGAAGGACTCAATCCTGCGTGGAGCAATGCCATCGCCGCATTGTGCGCGCATGTAACACAACCGTTGCTGGGCGCGCGCGATCAACTCACCGACAAAGAATGGGCGTTGCTTACGGCGCGCTTTCAAGCCTATGAACTCTGGCTGACTAAAAAGGACGGTGCAACGGTTGAGCGGCTTGGTTTGGCGCGCGTGCGTGCGCTGCTGGCCGGTAATACCGAACAACGCATTCTGGATCTCATTGCTCAAGACATGGCGCTTGAGCCGGAGGCCAACGCCATTGTCGCGGTCGACAAGCTGGTGCATTTTTACCGCGATTTATTTCACCTGCTGAATAACTTTGTCTCACTGCGCGATTTTTACAGTGGTAAAAGCAAAGCTGTATTTCAAGCCGGCACTCTTTACCTCGACGGACGGAGTTGCGAGCTGTGCATTCGCGTCGACGACGTTGCCAAACACAGCGCATTGGCCACCTTGAGCCGCATCTATCTGGCGTATTGCGAATGCTCACGGCCAGACAGCAGCGAAAAAATCACCATCGCCGCTGCATTTACCGCCGGAGATTCCGACCAACTCATGACCGGACGCAACGGCGTATTTTACGACCGGGCCGGCCGCGACTGGGACGCAGTCATTATCAAAATCATCGAGCACCCGATCAGCATACGGCAGGCATTCTGGTCGCCCTACAAACGCATTGGACGCATGGTCGGCGAACAAATCGAGAAACTCGCCTCGTCGCGCGACAAAACGACGCAGGACCAAGCAGCAGCCGCGATTGCGAGCGCCGGGCAAAAACTCGACGGTGCCAAAGCAGCAGCGCCAGTGCCGTTCGATGTCGCAAAATTCGCCGGTATTTTCGCTGCCATCGGCTTAGCCGTCGGCGCGTTGGGCACCGCGTTTGCGTCAATCGTCACGGGCTTTCTAGGATTAAAACTCTGGCAAATGCCGTTAGCGCTGGTGGGCCTGGTGTTAATTCTGTCAGGGCCGTCGATGCTGATCGCCGCGCTTAAGCTGCGTCAGCGCAATTTGGGGCCACTGCTTGACGCCAATGGCTGGGCTGTCAATACCCGTGCAAAAATCAATTTGGTATTTGGCCGTGCGTTGACCGATATTGCGAAATTACCGGTGGGTTCGGAACGCTCGCTGGAAGATCCTTTCGCAGAAAAAACCCGGCCGTGGGGCGTGTATCTGTTCCTGCTTGCGGTGGCACTGTTGGGGCTGGTGTTATGGCAACAAGGACATATCGCAAAATGGTTGAATCTGGGTGAAGGGATCACAACGCTCAGCACGCCGGCTGAACCTACCCAGTAATCGCGCCTGCGATTTCTGACGGGGATTATTTTTTATCGGACGTATGCACTACAACTTGGTTACGGCCACCATGTTTCGCCGCATACAAACCTTGGTCTGAACCTTCAATCCATTGTTTGTGCGTTTCCATACCTTCCGTTAACTCCGCAACACCCAGGCTGATGGTGTAGCGGATGTCGTGACCATCGTGATGCACCACCGACGCTTCAACTGCAAGGCGCAAGCGTTCCGCCATAACCCTTGCCCCTTCGGCACCGGTATCAACCAAAATAATTCCGAACTCCTCGCCGCCGTAGCGGCCGAGAATATCGGTTTCGCGCGACGCTTGGCGCATTAGTGCGGCGGTGTTGCGAATTACTTCGTCGCCGGCCGGATGACCGTGCGTGTCGTTTATTTTTTTGAAATGGTCGATGTCGAACATGATCAGCGCCGCCGGCCCTTGCGTGCGGCGCACACGGCGGAACTCGCGCTCCAAACTTTCTTCCCAATAACCACGGTTGTTGAGCTGTGTAAGGCGATCTGTGCGACTTAAAACTTCCAACAATTTATTTGCCGCTTCGACATCGCGTTTGCTGATCGCAACATCGGTTACGTCGTAAATCACAACGCCAATGTAATCGACCTCGCCATTGGCCGCGACTAAGGGAATGAACGATACCGACTGATACATGAATTCCGCATTACCGGTGATGGGCCGGTAATTCTTGAAGCGAAACAGATAGGGACGTTGTTCCCAGGTGGTAAACGCACGGCTCTTGAGCATCACCACCGATTCGGCCTTGCGGCGAAACCACTGCTCCGGCAATTCGGGAAACAACCCGAAAATATTGCTGCCGACGACTTTCTCACCCGGTTGGCCGCTATGGTTACCCATGAAGCCGTTCCAGACGTGCACGCGATACTGACGGTCGAGCACAATAATCCCCACGTCGATGGACTGAAACATGTCCATCAACCAGTGAATTTCACGAATATCGACTTTGCCGAGTTCCATAGCTTTACATTATCACTCGATCAGATGCCAAACATGCCGACGCATTGCGTCCATGGAGTCTTCGGTGAACAACAACAATAAATCGCAATTGATTTTCCGGTTCTCGATGCGGTAACCCATCTCGATTGCGAAGGTCTGCTTCCATTTCATTGCGTTGCCCTTGAGCAGGTCGGCGACTTTGATATGCCGCCCCAACACCATCGGATGTCCCTGGCTGAAGTTAATGTCAAGCTGGTCAACGATGCCCTTCAAACATGCGCCAATGAGCACGTTGGAAATATCCATCAACAGTTCCAACTCCACGCTCTCGTCGATCTTTCCGTCGTACTTCATCAACTCGGCGATGTCTTTGAAGCTCGACTCGTTAAATATCAGCAGCGCCTCGCCCGCAACACCCGCACCAATAAAGCCCTGGCACACCGCAGTCACATTATCGCCAGCGGCAATTTCATCGAGTGCCATACGCAGCTCGGCAACTTCGATCATGTTCACATTCGGGATTGGCATCACGACAAATGCACCCAACAAGCGCGCCAGAAAATCTGCCGCACGCCCCATCGCAACATTGGTTATTTCGCGGTAAACATCCCGCAAATCGGTTTTTACTTCGACCTGCTGAACCTTGGCCGTGAGGGTGCCGCGTAATTTGTGCGTGTCCAAAACCTCGCCCAACTGCGCCTCAACAATCGGCTTTTTGATAAACGCAAGCGCGCCTAACTTCATCACGCGCTGATAGGCATCCGGCTGGACATCCCCGGATACTACGATCACCTTAGTTTTCATCCCCGCGCCATGCAGTGATTGCAGAACCTCATAGCCATCCATTACCGGCATGTTCAAATCTAAAAAAAGGATCTCGCCCTTCCCGGCCTCGATCGCCTTTAGCGCCTCGACACCGTTACTGGCAAAACTAATATCCACGTTCCAGCCCTTGGGCAAGGCGCGCGCCATCTGTTTCTGGGCAAAACTGGAATCGTCGCAAATTAAAACCGGTGTGGTCACGAAGGTGCGCTCGTTATCAGAATGAAGGCACAGTTGGAATTACAACACGCTCTGTGCAACGTATCGGCAGCCGCCTACTGAACTTAACCGGCCAACTCGAAAGATCAATTACAACGTGTATTGCCGTTTAAACAAGATGCTTTATACTTGGCCGCCTCAAAAGCCGGGATGGCGGAACTGGTAGACGCGCTGGACTCAAAATCCAGTAGTGGTGACACTGTGGGAGTTCGATTCTCCCTCCCGGCACCATCTTTTTGTTGTTAAGACTCACACTCTGCATGCGCCCCTAAAGTTTCATAGGAACGATCTCCCATTTATTTCTTACGTTGTTTTAGAAACGTACATGTCGTGTTCTTTGACAACCTCCCCTTTGTCCAAAACCGATTAATTTTCGCTACCCATTGCACTGCTCGCCCCACACATACTTGCGCTACCTCGCTGTGCAACTCCCACCGGTGACGTCTTGCTTTTATAAATTCCCATTCTTTAACTGACATACACATATCCCGTCCAATACCCCGCTGTCGACAATCCTTACAGTCCGCTAGATATGCTATTGATAGACTCATATATTAGTTAATAAATATAATGGCTTGCAATGTTGGCATGCGCATTGCTGATCAACATTGCTGATAAAACACCATTACCTTTTTAACTGCAGCAGTTCGTTCAATTCATCTTACGCACGGGGTGTTTCTAATGAAAACAGGAATGAAATTTTTCAATCGCACAGCAACCAGCCTGCTTGGTGCGCTAGCGTTAGCTGGAGTGGGTTCAGTTCAAGCGCAAACGCTGGTACTGGAAGGTTCTGATGCATCGACTTATCACGACTTACAGCCCGGTGGCCTGGAATACGTCACGCAGTTGTTCGCATTTTTAAAAGACGGCTCGGCGTTGCCGGTTGCTGTACTCGGCAATGGCTCGTTGATGACTACCGCTCCTGCTGACACCGTGTTTCTGAGCGACCTAAGCGGCTTAAACAGTGGGTCGTACAGCGCACTGTATATTCAAAGCCCGGGCGGTTGCTGCAGCCAGAACCTGAGCGGTGCATCGGCATACTCTGCACAGATCGGCGCATACTATGCTGCCGGTGGCAGCGTTGCGATTCAGAATTATCAAGGTGGCGACTGGTCGTTCATTAGTTCAGTACTGGCAACGCCTCCGGCCGGTACCGTGATGGGTTACCCCGGCATGGGTGGACCAGGTTGCACCGATGCAGAAGTTTTCACCGCAGATGCGCTGGCTAAGGGCTTTACTCAACCTCCGGCACTGGGTTGCTGGGAGCATCAGGCATATTCGAAGTCGTACTTCGTCGATACGTTGGGCTTTCTGAACTTGGTCGATGCTGATCCTGCTTACGGCACGACCGCAACGGGTGCATCAGCATTCTCCGCCTTCTTGGCCTTGGGTGGCAGCTTGGGCACCCCGGGTGGAACGCCGGGTGGCACGGTTGCAGAACCTGCAACACTGGCGCTGATGGGTTTGGGTTTGGCCGGCTTGGGTTTCAGCCGTCGCGCAAAGAAACAGGCTTAATTATTAGTTTGGACGTGTAGTTAGAAAGCCGCCTTCGGGCGGCTTTCTATTTTCTCAATAATAAATACTGTCGGCGAATAAGTTAGTCAGAGGTAGTGTGCAAGACCCTCTCAAGTCATCACTTTTTTAACTCGCAAACGAGCAGTAACGAAGGTCGAATCAATTCAATTGTTTCGCCAAAGCTTCTGCAGCCGGCCGATCTTCAAAAATTTCTTTGTGCGTTAAAGCTCGCCTCACCAATTCGCGTGCGCCAGCGATATCGCCGGACACATTGCGTGCAAGTGCCAGGTGATAACTAATCGTCGGATCGTCGGGCAATGCCTGTACGGCCTGGTCCAGCATGAGTTTTCCGCGCACTACATCTCCTCGCTGCACGAGCACCCAACCGAGCGTGTCGGCGATCCGTGGATTTTTTCCGCCAACCTTGTAGGCCTGCTCTGCGGTTTCCACGGCACGTGCATCATTCACAGTTAAATAGACCAGCGCCAGGTTATTCAAGGCGATGACATTGTTTGAGTTTAATTTAACCACGCGTTGGTAGGTCTCAATCGATTCCTGATGCCGTTTCTGTGCAGATTGAGCTTCCGCCAATACCAGCAACGCCGCTTCGTCATTTGAGTGCTTTTCTAACCAGGCTTGCAATGGCGCGATACGTTGCTCGTACGGCGCGCCCGCAGCCGTCAACGCGCGGTACTGCTTGATCGTCAGCAAGGTGGCGTCCTGATGTTGTGCAGCCTGCGTATAAGCAGCAGCGGCGCTCGAATAATTCTTCTGACTCATTAACGCATCGCCGCGGATCACATAGCCATCGGCGTCCTCGGGTTTACGTTTGATTGCAGCGTCAGCGAGTTGCAAAGCGCTATCGGCATTGCCTGCGCGCACTTCCAAATTAGCCAGTGCCGCGAGAGCCGGAAAATAATCGGCATCCAGTTTCACGGCATCCTTGAAACTGCTACGCGCCTGTGCCGTTTTTTTCAACGCGGCTTGTGCCTGACCCAATTGCAGACGCGCAGTCGCAGATCGCGGCTGGGAATTTACCAGTTTTTCAAAATTAATTTCCGCGCCGCGATAGTCATTGCGCATCATTTGCAACTCACCGGTTAACGACAAGGCCATCGGGTTATTCGGATTTTTATCCATAATTTCCTGTGCCAGTTCAGAGGCGAGTTTGGCATCACCACGCTCCAGCGCGGCGCGCGCCAACAACAGGCGCGGTTGCGGTGCGGTTGGGTCAGCCTGGCGAGCTCGCTGTAGCCATTCCGTTGCAACTGGCGCATGGCCTTGTGCGAATTCAGCATGCGCCATCCCCATCATTGCAGCCAGGTCTTTACTATTTTTATCCAAGATCTTTTGATACCATTTTGCAGCCTCCAAAGGCTTGCCTTCGACCATGTCGATCAACGCCAGATTCAGCATCGCCGGGAAAAAATCCGCCTTCATATCGATTGCTTCGTGAAATTGTTGCCGTGCCGCCGCCACCGCTTTCATTTGGAACTGCACCAGCCCGAGCAGGTTGTGCGCTACGGCTTCCTTTGAATTCTCCTTAACCACTTTTTGCGCTTGCGCCAAGGCGGCTTTGTAGTCTTGCTTACGCAATAACGTGGCGACCTTGAGCATATTGTTCTGCAACGCAGAGTCTTTAGCGCTTACGGATTTTTCAAGCTCTGCCAACGCTTGATCGTACTGCCCCTCGCGAAAGTAAGACTCTGCCAGATTGGTTCGAAGCAGCGGACTTTGCGGTGCCGCCTCGACCGCCTTTTTAAGTACGGCACGGCTAGCGCGTGGGTCGTTCATTTGGATGGCAGCGGTACCGAGCAGGGTCAATATCTCGTTATTATTTTTGGTGGAGGTCTTGATGTTTTCCAGCGTCTTTACCGCACGCTCGGGTTGTTTTAACTGAATCTGCGTGGCTGCCAATAATTTACGCGCAGAATCGTCGGTAGGAATTTCCGCCAGGTGTTTGGTCAGATAGTTGGCAGACTGTTCATAGTTACCGAGCGCGTAACTTGATGCGCCAAGCAAAGCGAAAATTGGCGTGCTACCCGGCCGGCGTTGTTCCAGCGTGCGTTGAAAATAGGTCAACGCGGTTGCGTAGTCGGCCTTGCGATACGCCAACAGACCACGCAGGTAATTGGCGGCGGGATCTTTGCTGTTCATCTTCAATAAGAGATCGGCATGCGTTAACGCATCGGCATCTTTGTTGAGCGCCAGCAAACTCGACGCGAGGCCGTAACGCATCTCGAATAAATGCACCGGCGAGGTGGTTTTACCGGCGAGTTGCAACGCCTTGTCATACGCGCTTTGTGCATCCGGATAACGATGCGCGACTAGCGCGGCTTCGCCTTTGTACTCCCACAGCAACGGACTCTCCGGGTAAGCGGCCTGCGCCTTGGTTGCAAATTCCTGCGCCTTTTCCGTTTCCCCCCGATAGAGTTTTTGTCGCGCCGCTGCAAGCAAGGCCGGCAAGTAATTGGCATCCGCGCTCAATGCAGTTTCGATATCGGATGTGGCGTCGTCCCATTCGCCGGTCATCAAATACGCATCGGCACGCAGCACTGCAAGCTCGACGCGCGTCTTCACATCGACAGACTCCGGGACTGCAATCTCCGTAGTAATTCTTTTGTAAAGTTGCAGTGCCGACAAAGCGCGCGCCAAATGAATTGCGATTTTTTCCGGTGGAATACCGGCCTCTTTGGCGCGCATTATTTCCTGTTCAGCGGCGATACCGTTGCCTTGCTCGTTATACAGCGACGCCAACAACAAACGGGCTTCGCCGTTTTTTGGATTGAGTTGCAATGCGTTACGGGTCTCGATAATTGCAGCCGCTACATCGCCTTTGGATTTTTCGGCCTCGGCACGCTGCAGATACTCAGGCTCTGTAAAGTTCTTGGTACACGCCGTAATAAATAGGAGTGCAAAAACCGAGGTAAATATTGCATTTAAAGTCATGACCTCTCCCCATTTTCGATGTTGCCGAATATCCTAACGCGCTTCGCGGTAAAGGCAACAATTGCATGCCGCGTTGCTTTCACGCAATCCTGCTCTATGCTTTTTAAAACGCGCAGGAAAAAATCGCCATGTCTGTACTCACCAAATCGCCCGCCTGGAAAGCCCTGACCGCGCATTATGCGGAAATCAAAGATGTGCACATGCGCGAGTTGTTTGCGCAAGACGCAAAGCGTTTTGAAAAATTTTCGTTGCGCTACGGCGACCTGCTGCTGGACTACTCCAAAAATCGCATCACCAAGGATACGCTGGAGCGCCTGTTCGCGTTGGCGGAACAAGCGCAGCTCGAACAACGGATCGCGCACATGTTCAGCGGCGAACGCATCAACATCACCGAAAATCGCCCGGTGTTGCACATCGCGCTGCGCAATCGCGCTAATCGCCCGATCTTGGTCGATGGCGTGGATGTTATGCCGGGCGTGAATGCAGTACTGGCTAAAATGCGTACCTTTTCCAATGCGGTGCGGCATGGCCGCTGGAAAGGATTCACCGGCAAGCGCATCACCGATGTTGTCAACATCGGTATCGGCGGTTCCGACCTGGGCCCAGTGATGGTGACCGAAGCATTGAAGCCCTATTCCAAAGCCAATTTAAAAGTCCATTTCGTTTCGAATGTCGACGGCACGCAACTGGTTGAAACAGTCAAGGCCCTGCACCCGGAAACCACGTTATTCATCGTTGCATCGAAAACCTTCACCACGCAAGAAACCCTGGTCAATGCCTACAGCGCGCGCGACTGGTTACTCAACGGATTGGGCGACAAGGCGGCGGTCGCCAAACACTTTGTTGCACTATCGACCAACGCCAAAGAAGTCGCCAAGTTCGGTATCGACACCAAGAACATGTTTGAATTCTGGGATTGGGTTGGCGGGCGCTATTCATTGTGCTCGGCGATTGGCCTGTCCATTGCCATCTACATCGGCATGGACCATTTCGAAGCATTGCTGACCGGCGCACATGAGATGGATCAGCATTTTAGCAGCGCGCCGTTGGCGAAAAATTTACCCGTCGTGCTGGGCCTGCTCGGCGTTTGGTACAACAATTTTTTCGGCGCGCAAACCCAGGCTATTTTGCCCTACGACCAATATCTGCATCGCTTCGCCGCCTATTTTCAACAAGGCGACATGGAAAGCAACGGCAAGCGCGTGACGCGCGAGGGCGAGGTTGTTGACTATTCCACCGGTCCGGTGATCTGGGGCGAACCCGGCACCAACGGGCAACACGCGTTTTATCAGCTCATCCACCAGGGCACGAAATTAATCCCCTGCGATTTCATCGCGCCGATCGAATCGCATAACCCGATGGGCGATCACCACTCCATTTTGCTGTCGAATTTTTTTGCGCAAACCGAAGCCTTGATGAAAGGCAAAACCGACGCCGAGGCACGCGCGGAATTAGTTGCCGCCGGCCTCAAAGGCGCAACGTTGGAACAATTACTGCCGCACAAAACCTTCGCCGGTAATAAGCCAACCAACTCGATTCTGGTAAAACAAATCACGCCGCACACACTCGGCGCCTTGATTGCACTCTACGAACACAAAATTTTTGTGCAGGGCGCGATCTGGAATATCAACTCCTTCGATCAATGGGGCGTGGAACTCGGTAAGCAGCTCGCCAAGGCCATCCTGCCGGAGTTGAAAAATGACAAGAAAGTAACCTCGCACGACGCGTCCACCAACGGGCTTATCAATTTTTACAAAGCGCATCGCGAGCACTAAAGATTTAGTAGTGAAGTACGTTAACCAGAGCAGCTGTAACAACATCGCTACAGCTGGTTTTTTGGGAGGGACTTCCGCATGCGTGTTCGATCAATAGTCATCAGTATCGCCCTGATCTACTGTTTCCCGGTCCTTGCCGCGAATACACCCAACCCGCCGGTCACATCGGGCGGCGGTCATTACGTTGACCCTCCCTATACCGAACAAAAAGTCGTGTTCGATTTTTTTTTCGACGACCCGCTAAAAGTTGCCCCCGCCTTGCAATGGGTACGTGCGTTGATGAAGCCGCTGATCGAACCACCGTATGACTATTTGCCTGAATTTCTCGATATCAAAGTCGTCATGCACGGCACGGAAATCGTAACGGTGGCACGCAAGAATTATCCAAAATATCGCGACGCGGTCGAACGCATGCGCTACTTCGCCAGCATCGGCGTCGAATTTCGCGTGTGCGCGCAAGCCCTGGACGAATACGGCTATCGTGCGGGAGACTTGCAGGACTTCATAAAAATTGTGCCGTCGGCCATCACCGACATCGCCCATTGGCAAGTCAAAGGCTACGCCCTGATCACACCGCAAGTGCTCGAAAAGAAATTCAGCATTGATGAGATTCGTTAAACAATAGAAAAGTAAATAGAGGATGACGTAGTCGTCAAATTCCGTTTTGTAACCGGTCGTAACTGCACCAGGATAGATGGACCGTTACTTTGCGTGACATTTAATTCACAAGTAAGTGCGCACAGAGAATGAGTTGGTTCACTTCTCTTAAGGCTACCTAAAACGCGTAACCCACGCTCAGCATCAGTTGCTCTATTTGTACGTCTTGAACAGCTTTATAAGTCACGAGCGTACCAGCAACCGAATTAGTCGTCTCATAGTCTGTGCCAAACATATTTAGAGCCAACTCAAGACGGACAAACACATTGTCTGTTGCCCGATATTCGACTCCGGGAAGTCCGAATAGGATATTTATTGATTTGCCCTGGAGGTACGGCGTCGGTCCATCATCAATAGTTACTGAACCCAAGCCGAAGCGTGCGCAAACATAGAACTTATCCCATACTGGGAGCTCACCACGTATTGAAGCGTTACGAGCCGATAACTTTATCCAATAATTGTCGATAGTGTTACCTGCGCTGTCTTTGATCACTCCGCGAAACGTACCCAGTTGGCTGTATTCAATTTCAGCAGAAAGGTATTTCAAAAATCGATAGCCACCGTATACAGCCCAGCCAGTTGAGTCCTGATTTATCTCGGCATGCCGTTCGCTAGTTAACTTTAATACTGGAAAACGTTCACCGAAGTTGGTTGGGCCAACCCCAAATCCAGCATAAAAGCC
>JACQEQ010000293.1 GCA_016200445.1 Gammaproteobacteria bacterium
GCAGCAAGCGGCCGGCACGGTGTTGGAATTGATCGGGCGCAGACGAACTGAGCGATGAAGAATAAAACTGACGCCAAAAGCCAGATTCAGCTCGACTTCGGCGGCGTGCTCGGCTGGGTGTGCGGTGTCGACGAAGTCGGCCGCGGGCCATTGGCCGGTCCGGTGATTGCCGCCGCCGTCATTCTCGACCCTAACCAACCCATTGTAGGATTAGCCGATTCCAAAATACTAAGCGCCGAACGCCGCGCGGAGCTTGACATTATAATTCGCGAACGGGCATATGCGTACGCCATCGGCCGGGCCGAAGTGGACGAGATTGACGAGCTGAATATTCTGCACGCCACCATGCTCGCGATGCAGCGCGCCGTGGCCGGGTTGCGCATCGTCCCTGATCTGGCCTACATCGACGGCAACCGTTGCCCGGCCTTGCCGTGCCGCGCCGAAGCCATTATCAAAGGCGACGCAACCGTGCCCGCCATCAGTGCGGCATCGATCATCGCCAAAGTCGCACGCGACCTAGAGATGGTCGCGTGGGACGCACGTTACCCTGGTTATGGTTTGGCGCAGCACAAAGGTTATCCCACCCCCACGCACCTACGCGCACTCGACGCATTAGGTGTTACGCCACTTCACCGCCGCAGCTTTGCACCGGTGCGCAATCGCTTGAAGTAACAGCTTAAGAAATTGTTAGATTTAAGCGTTGATTCAGAAAACTACCGTTGTTAGTGCCCGGATTGAAGTTGACTTAAGCAGCGTGCAAACCTTGAGAGATAGATCTCTGCAACTGCTGAAAGATACCGTGCAAGGAAATAGGTTTACACCTGCACATCACCTCATGTATCGACAATGACACCGGCCAGTCTGCCGCATCTCAATACCTCTGCTGTGTTAGCAGAGGTCTCACAATGAACAATGAACGGAGAAATCTATGTATTCGTTGCAGGACATTAATGGTTCGCGGCCGGTTCGGCATGCACTGTGTTTTATGGTGCTGGCACTGACGAGTGTATCCAACGTGTTTGCACTGCCGAGCTTTGCACGGCAAACCGGCGAGTCTTGCGATGCGTGTCATGTTGGTTCCTTCGGTCCGCAACTGACCACACACGGCATGAAATTCAAGCTGGGCGGTTACACGGAATCGGACGGCAAAGCGGGCATATTCCGTTGGCGGCGATGTTGATTGAATCCTATACCCATACGCAGGAGGATCAGGATCCGAACGTTGAAGGAAGTGCAACGGAAGGATTCAGCAAGAACAATAACTTGGTCATGCAAGAGCTGTCGGGATTCCTCGCCGGCAAGCTGGTCGACCATGTGGGCGCATTCGCGCAAGTGACCTATTCGGAAGTCGGCAAAGAAACCTCGCTCGACAATACCGGCTTCCGTTTTGCCACCGACAATCTGTTTGGCGAAGGCAGCATCTTCGGTGTTTCGTTGAACAACAATCCAACTATTCAAGATCCGTTTAATACCCTGCCGGCATGGCGCTTCCCGTATACCTCGTCCGAGTTCGGACCCGGTCCGGACGTGGGCGTGATGTTGGATGACGGCGTTGCCGGGCACGTGTTCGGCACCACGGCCTACGCACTGTTCGCCAATGGCTTGTACGCCGAATTCGGCGGCTATCATGCTTTGAGCGAAGGTTTCTTGAAAAAAGTCAACGTCGGCGCCAGAGAGCGGCGATGACTTAAGCTCGAATGGCTGGGCAGTGCAGGCGGACTGGACGCCGTTCGGTAAAGAAAGCTCGTGGCCGGTAACGGCAAGGATGCATATAGGTATAAACCTGCCCCCACAAACTTTCGCATTGCCGGCGCAGCACGCCCATATATGGTCGATATGACCAAAAAAGGCGGAAAAGCCATGAACCGTTCAGAAGATATGCCGGAATGGGGTGCGGACTTGACAGAAGAGCAGATTCAGGATGTCGTGAACTACGTGATGTCGCTGCGGCTAGTTAAGTAGCCGATTTTTAATAAAACCGGCGAGCGTCTTCGCTCGCCGGATGATGTGCTGATGTGGTTTCGGATAATTACTTACACCTTCTTCGCTTTTTTCTCAGCGCGTTTTTCTTTCAACGTTTTGGTTGGCGCTTTCTTGGTTTCTTTTTTCTTGTCTTGGCCTTTACTCATAAAATTCGCTCCTCGTTTTAAAGTTGCTGAAATACCCACGATGCGAAGTTCTACGTTTTGAGCTCGATGCTGTCAAACATATTTTGCACCGCGATCCGCCGCACCATGATCACTATCAAGCTACCCTTCGACAGACAGTATTTGAAAGCACCTAGCGTTTGTAGGAACATACGCCCACTTTAGAATTTGCGGGCCAGATCCAATGATCAAAAAAATTACCAAAGCCGTTTTCCCCGTTGCCGGTATGGGGACACGATTTTTGCCTGCCACCAAATCCAACCCCAAGGAAATGTTGCCCATCGTCGACAAGCCGCTGATTCAATATGCGGCGGAAGAAGCGGTGGCCGCCGGGTGCACGGAGCTGATTTTTGTTATTGGCCGCAACAAGCGCGCGATCCCGGATCATTTCGATAAAGCTTATGAGCTCGAAGTCGAGTTGCAACAGCGCGGCAAAACCAAACTACTCGAGCAAGTGCAGAATATTCTTCCGGCGAATGTGACTTGCGTGTACTTGCGCCAAGCAGAAGCCCTGGGCCTCGGCCATGCGGTGTGGTGTACCAAGCCCTTGATCGGCGACGAACCGTTTATTGTGATTTTGGCGGATGATCTGATCGATGCGGAGCCTAAGAACTGTCTTCAGCAGATGGTCGAGCTCTATAACAAACACGCGTGCAGTGTGCTGGGTGTCGAAGAAATTCCGCACGAGGACACCGACAAATACGGCATCGTCAGCGTCAAGGATGTGCAAGGCCGCCAGGCGAAAATTGAAACCATTGTCGAAAAGCCGCACCCGAGCAAAGCCCCGTCCAATCTTGCTGTGGTCGGGCGTTACATCCTCACGCCGCGCATTTTCGAATTGATCGAGACCAATACGCGTGGTGCGGGTGGCGAGATTCAGCTTACCGATGCCATCGAGAAATTGCTGGCCCACGAAACGGTGTTGACGCATCGCTTTGCTGGTAAGCGTTACGACTGCGGCAGCAAGCTGGGGTATTTGCAGGCCACAGTGGAATACGCACTCAAACATCCCGAGTTGAAAGAGCCTTTTCAGCACTATCTACAGGCGTATTGTTTGCCGCCGTTGCCGCAGACCAAGAGCGGCAAGTAAGCGCCGGAGCGCGCCGCTTGTTACACTAGCGCCATGAATTTTCCCACCATTGAATCCTGTGTCGGCAACACGCCGCTGGTACGTTTACAGCGCTTGCCAGGCAGCACGGCCAATACCGTGCTCGTTAAACTCGAAGGCAACAATCCGGCGGGTTCGGTCAAAGACCGCCCGGCGCTGAGCATGATCAATCATGCGCAGGAACGCGGCGACATCAAGCCCGGCGACACCTTGATCGAAGCAACCAGCGGCAACACCGGTATCGCGCTGGCGATGGCGGCGGCGATCAAAGGGTACCGCATGGTGTTGATCATGCCGGAGACCATGACGATAGAGCGTCGCGCGGCGATGGCGGCGTACGGCGCGCAAATTGTGCTGGTGACCAAAGCGCAAGGCATGGAAGGCGCGCGCGATCTGGCGTTGCAGATGCAGGCCGACGGCAAAGGTAAGGTGCTTGACCAATTTTCCAACCCGGATAATCCGCGTGCGCATTACGAAACCACCGGCCCGGAAATCTGGCGCGACACGCACGGCAGCATCACGCATTTCGTCAGCTCGATGGGCACCACCGGCACCATCATGGGCACGGCGCAATTTCTGAAAGAGAAAAATGCGCAGATTCAGATTGTCGGTGTGCAACCCGCCGACGGTGCGGCGATTCCCGGCATCCGGCGCTGGCCGCAGGAATACCTGCCGAAGATTTACGACGCCAAGCGCGTCGATTCGATTTTGGAAGTGACCCAGGCCGAAGCTGAAGACACCACGCGCGAGCTGGCGGCGCGTGAAGGAATTTTCGCGGGCATTTCTTCCGGCGGCGCGGTCGCCGCCGCATTGCGGCTGTCGCGAACTCTGCAACACGCCGTGCTGGTGGTGATCATTTGCGATCGCGGCGATCGCTATCTGTCCAGCAATGTGTTTTCGGCATGAACGTCTTCGTTTTCGACATTGAAACCGTGCCGGATGTCGACGGCGGGCGCCGTTTGTTCGGCCTCGACGGGCTGTCCGACAAAGACACGGCCAGTGCGATGTTTACGTTGCGCCGCCAGCAAAGCGGCAATGAATTTTTGCGCCTGCACTTGCAGCGCGTGGTGGCGATCTCGGCGGTGTTGCGCACTGCGGATACCTTCAAGGTCTGGTCGCTGGGCACGCCGGCCTCCAGCGAAGCGGATTTGATTCAGCGTTTCTACGACGGTCTTGACAAATACACGCCAACATTGGTGTCGTGGAACGGCGGCGGTTTTGACTTGCCGGTGCTGCACTATCGCGCATTACGCCATGCGATCAGCGCGCCGCGCTACTGGGACATGGGCGAGGACGACAGCAGCTTTCGCTGGAACAACTACATCAGCCGCTACCATTTCCGTCACACCGACCTGATGGATGTATTGGCGATGTACAACCTGCGCGCCGCCGCGCCGCTGGACGAAATCGCGATGTTGCTCGGTTTCCCTGGAAAAATGGGCATGAGCGGCGACAAGGTGTGGGATGCTTATCAGGAAGGGCGCCTCGCCGAGATTCGCAACTACTGCGAAACCGATGTACTGAACACCTATCTGGTATACCTGCGTTTCGAACTGATGCGCGGCCGCCTGACGCGTGAGCAACACAGCACAGAGTGCCAGGTCGTGCGCGATGCGCTGGTGAAGTCGGAGCACGCGCATCTGCGCGCGTTTTATGACGCGTGGCCGCAGAGCAAATAACCATTTTCAATGTAAGTGACGTTTATCAGAGGATCCCTTCCCCCTGCAAGGGGGAAGGTTAGGATGGGGGTGGGTTAAGCACTGCACCATGTATGAGCACCCCCATCCCAGCCTTCCCCCTTGCAGGGGGAAGGAGCAAAAACTTTCAGCTGCATCCCAAATTGTTTAAGAGTCATCGATATCCCCATGTCTAAACGCCGTAAACCCCTACCCACAGAACCGGTGCGCGCGCGCATCGAATCGATGACGCACGACGGTCGCGGAGTTACGCACATCGACGGTAAAACCGTGTTCGTTGACGGCGCACTGGCCGGCGAAGCCGTCGAGTTCCAATACATCGCACGGCAGCGGCGCTACGACGAAGCAAAAATTATTCAAGTGATCGAAGCGTCGGCGGATCGCGTGCCAGCGCGCTGCGCGCACTTCGGCGTATGCGGCGGCTGCGCGTTGCAACACGTGCGCCCGGAGGCGCAGATCGCCGCCAAGCAAAAAGCCTTGTTCGACGATCTGGAGCGCATTGGGCATGTCAAGCCAAGGCACGTGTTGCCGGCGCTCACCGGTCCCAGTTGGGGTTATCGGCGCAAGGCGCGCCTTGCGGTCAAGTACGTGATTAAAAAAGAGCGCGTGTTGGTCGGGTTTCGCGAGAAACACAGTCACTATCTTGCCGACATCGCTCACTGCGACGTGTTGTATCCGCCGGTCGCACAACTATTGCCGCAGCTCACGGCGCTGGTGACGGCATTGAGCATCAAGGAGCAGATTCCGCAGATCGAGGTTGCCGTCGGCGACAACGCCACCGCGTTGATCGTGCGCCACCTCATGCCGTTCAACGACGCCGACCGCGTGTTGCTCGCCGACTTCGCCCGGCAGCATGCGATTCAGTTGTATTTGCAATCCGGCGGACTGGAGAGCGTAGCGCTACTGTGGCCGGAACAGGGCGTACTGAAATATAAGCTGGCTCGGCACAATGTCGAATTCGAATTCCGGCCGACGCTGTTCACCCAGGTCAACGCGGAAATGAATGCATTGATGGTGGATCGTGCGTTGGAATTGCTCGATATCCAGCCGCAAGATCACGTGCTTGACTTATTTTGCGGCTTGGGTAATTTCACATTGCCGATCGCGCGTCGCGCAGCGCACGTGGCCGGCGTGGAAGGCGACGCCGGCTTGGTGCAGACTGCGCGTGAAAATGCCCAGCACAATGCGATAACGAACGTGGAATATCACGCTTCCAATCTCGGCGAAGATGTAATGATCTATCCGTGGGCGCGTAAAACTTACGACAAAGTATTGCTCGATCCGCCGCGCAGTGGCGCGCACGAGCTGGTCCAGCAGGCGGCATTGTGGACGGCGCCACGTGTTGTCTACGTGTCATGTAATCCGGCGACGCTGGCGCGCGATGCTGGCGTGTTGGTGAACGAGCGCGGCTATCGGCTGGTTAGTGCGGGGGTTATGGATATGTTTCCGCACACCGCGCATGTCGAGTCGATTGCGTTGTTTCAAAAGCCGGGGTGACGGCTCCTGTTGGAGAGAAGTGTCAAGTAATCCGGAGCAGGGCCGAAATTCCGTGACGAGTCTGCTATTCTTTTTCTAGCTCAATAGCTCAATCGAGGTTGCTGCGATGATTAAGGGAGTGTTGCGCTACGGTGTCGCTACGTTGCTCGCCGTGCTGAGTGCGGGTGGGACGGCAGCAGAACGCGCCTCTGTGAATATTGAAGAACACCGTGAATCCGTCGCGCCGCTGATTGAGCACGGCGGGCTGGTGAAAACGACGAAACCCACACCCACACCCACACCCACACCCACACGCACCCCAGCCCCAACAACCGCCACGACGGCAACCCAAGGTACGCTGGTACGCGCGGTGTTCGCCAAACAAATTGTCAAGCGCGAACCCGTTGATGAAGTCACAACGCTGAGCAGCGACATGCAAGGTGTTTACTTTTTCACCGAGCTCGAAGACATGGCTGGTCACACGGTGAAGCATGTATGGGAATACGACGGGCGGCGCGTCGGTTACACGGAATTCAAGGTCACAGCAGCGCACTGGCGGGCCTGGTCGTATCGAAAAACCCCACCCGGTACCTCCAGCACATGGAAGGTGAAAGTGCTCAACACCGCCGGTGAAGTCATCGGCGAGAAGCTGCTAGCACCGAAGGCAGCACCGTAGGGGGTGTGCCCTCGGCGCTTCTGCGCATTCAAGACGCCAGTTTCTTATATTTGATGCGATGCGGCTGATCCGCTTCCGCACCCAGGCGGCGTTTGCGATCAGCTTCGTAATCGGCGTAATTGCCTTCGAACCACACCACATTGCTGTCGCCTTCGAACGCGAGGATATGCGTGGCGATGCGGTCGAGAAACCAGCGGTCATGCGAGATCACCACCGCGCAGCCCGGAAAGTCAAGCAGTGCTTCCTCGAGCGCGCGCAAGGTTTCGACGTCGAGATCGTTGGTCGGTTCGTCGAGCAGCAACACGTTGCCGCCGCGCCGCAGTACCTTTGCCAGGTGCAAGCGGTTGCGTTCGCCGCCGGATAAATCCTTGACCAGTTTTTGTTGATCTGCACCCCCGTCGAGCGAGTCGCGGGTTTGGTCGACGTAGGCCAGCTCCACGGTCTCGCCATGTCGCAGCGTGCCGCTGTCGGGTTGTTCTTGGCCGGCGATCATGCGAAACAGCGTGGTTTTACCGGCGCCGTTCGGGCCGATGATGCCGACGATGCCGCCGCGCGGCAGATTGAAAGTTAAATCTTCGATCAACAAGCGGTCGCCGAAGGCTTTGCGCAGGTGCGTCGCTTCGATGACCAGTTCGCCTAAGCGCGGTCCGGGCGGGATGAAAATTTCCTTGGTCTCGTTGCGCTGTTGCGATTCTTGCGACGACAGTTCTTCAAACCGAGCCAGCCGCGATTTGCTTTTGGCGTGGCGGCCTTTGGGATTGGAACGCACCCATTCCAGTTCCGCCTTCATC
>JACQEQ010000294.1 GCA_016200445.1 Gammaproteobacteria bacterium
TCAGTAAGTTAAGCGCGAGTCTGTTTAAACTCCCCTCCTCATTTTCGAGGAGGGGTGGAAGCGCAGCGGACGGGGTGGTTGTTGAAAGTTCCTTCCACGCCCACCGCAACCACCCCACCCCGTCGGGGCACCCCTCCTTGAAAATAAGGAGAGGAGGATTAATGTGCCAGATTTTACTTTTATTAAGTTCTATCAAATGTGGGCAGTGCGATAACAAACTCATGTCAAGATTCGGCACGATTGGGCGCTGGCGACTACTTCGTGGCGGCCGCGACTTCCGGTTTTTCGAAATACCCGGACAGCTGCGATAGAGACCCGTTGTTGACAATGCTTACTTTGCCATCGGCGCCCTGGCGTCCTAGCATTTGCAGCCCCTGCACCAGCATGCGCTGATTGGGATCGCGTGCGGCGAACATGCCAGTAAATTTGTAATTACCTTCGCGCGTAATGTTCAATAATCCTTCGGCTTGCAGCGGGCCGCCGCCGTCGGCCAGCGTGGCCTTTACGCCGTCGTCGCCGGTCGTGTTAATGGTCACGCGCAGGTTGCCGAATTCGGTACGCATCGGCACCGTGATGATCGCGCTGTCCCAAGCCAGTACGCCCTCTGCGTCGAAGATGGAACGGCGATCAATACCCAATGTTTTCAGATTCAACAGCAGTGCGCCTTCCATACCCAACGGTAACACTTGCGCGAGCAAACGCATGCGCTTCAGATCGATGCGCGCTTCGATATCTTTAGCATAAATTCTTCCGGTGAATCCGCGCGCCACCACGGCCTTGCCGTAACTGTCGCCGTAGCGAAACTCGACCTGCGCCTGCACGCGGCCGATGAGCAATGAGAGCGGTTGAACACTCCAACTGAGCGAATCCATGCGTTGGCCGCCGAGCACTGCCGGCGCGGCGCGCCCCGACCACAACGTGCCGGAGACGCTGCCCAGTTGGAGCGGCGTCTCTGGTGCAAGTTTCTTTTTCAGAACGCCATAGGCCAAGGATGCGGGAATGGTCACGACCAGGAAGATCAAATACAAAACCACCGCCAGCACGGCCACCTGCCACTTACGCATGCGCACCACCGGTGAGCTCGATGCGCGCATCCACCTTACCTGGCGTGGTTTTCCGGTCGATCACAATATTGTCAACCTCCACGCCATAGGTGCGATGCAGATTTTCGAGCCACTGCATGGTGTCGTCAAAACCTGCTTCTTCCAACCACACGCTGACTTTATTTTCGCCCTCGGGTTTTACGCGTTTGACGGCACCGCCGAGATTCGCGCCTTTCGAGGTCTGGTCGATCACGCCCAGCAAGCTTTGGCCGGGCGGCAATTGCGCGGCGACACTACCGCTTGGCCGCAAACGTTTAACTTCTTCTGCCGATTTTTGCATCCATTGCAGTAACTTTTGCTGCTCTTCCACCGCTGCCGCCTTGCTGCTTGCGCCGCTGACCAGCGGATCCCATACAGCGGCGTAAAAAATCAAGAGACCGAGGGCAATCGCACCAGCGATGACCATCGTGCGTTCACGCGGCTGGAGTTCTGCGAACCAGGCTTTCATGAGCCGTGCCCGCGCAGTTGAATGCGGCTCTCGACGATATCGCCGCGCGCGTTGGCCGATACGATTTCCACATCGACAGCGGCTTGCTGCATGAGCGTCTGTTTTAATTTATCCAGCACTTGCAGATCGCGCACCGTCATATCAATGTCAAGCTTGCCCTCTTTATAGCGCACGCTGCGCAACTCCAGCCCCGGCGTATTCTTCAGAATACCGGCCGCGCCGCCCAACACGCCGAGGAAGCCGCCGCCACCGCCTTTGCTGCCGCCGCGCAATTCTTTTAGATGTTGTTCCATTTGTACCTTCGCATTCGGCACGCGCTTCTCGTTGGGAAACGCGCCTAGATAAACTTTTTCGACTTCGGCCTGTAACTCTTGAACCTGTTTTTTGTAGCGCAGGTAATCCAGCGCGCTCAGCGCCAAATGCAGCACCACGAACGCGGCCGCCAGCGCCGCGACCGGCACCCAGGGGCGCCAGAGCTTGCCCATTTGTTCGCGGCGGCTGTAATCGCCCTGTAACAAGTTGATGGTGTTGGTACGGTCGATGTCCTGCGCCAGCTGTAAGAAAGCCTGCGCGTCGAACGAATCGTGCGTAAATTCGATGTTCAGCGCGGTGAGATCCGGCATCGCGGTTTGCACGTCCGCGTCCAAAATGCGCAAGCGCGCCGGGCGCTGGGTACCGGCTTGATCGAAGGCAACTTCCAGCATCGGCACCAAGTTGTCCAGCTCGACGAACAAGCCGGATTGCAAACCGCTGCGCAATGACACGCCGTTGGCATCCTTGTATAAGGTCCAAACGCCGGGCTCGTAGGCTAACGCCAGAAAATCCACCGCCAGCACATCCGGCTGGATATGAAATTCGCGCAAGCGCGCCAGCCATTCGTCCATGCGCGTACGTGCCACCACCGCACACGGCACGGTGCCATCGGCGGTGCGTTCGCCGGGGGCAAAATGCAAATCTTCGATATCGCTGGCGAGCTGCTCTTCGAGCAAATACGGCATGGCTTTGAGCAAGCGCTGGCGATTCTGCGTCGGCACCTGCGCGCTGAGCAACAAAACGTCAATTCCAGGCACCAGCACGATCACGCGGCAGCCGTGCGCCAGCGGGCCGACTTCGTCCAGGGAACCGCGCCGGATGCTGCCGGGTTTGCCGTCGTCGCCGATCTGCATCCAGTCCACCACCGCCGGGTCAACGCCAGGAGTCAGCGGGGCAAAACGAATTAAAAGTTTCTTAGCCACTTACTCGAATCCTTGTGCGCGCGAAATCGCCGCGATTTTACCTGTCTTCCGTTGCAGCACGCTATATAACTTCACTCTGACCCGATGATCTTCCGGACCAACCTCGGCATAAGCGTTGACTTGAAAAAAATTGGTATTGATGCTCAGTACCGCGTCGAAGTCTTCAAGCTGTGACTGCACAGGCGGTGCGCCTGCGACGGCAGGCGGCTGGTTAAGTTTTTTAAAATCATCGAACGCACAGGTTGTGGCCATTACAAAATCATTGAGACTAGTAAACGGAACCGGCTTAGCCTTAGTGCTGTCGGTCGTTGCGCCGACCGGTGAAGACACATCCTCGCGACCCAGCTTGCTGACATCCACACAGGTATCGGTTTTGTCGAGTGCACGCAGTACATCGAAGCGGGCTGTATTGACATTAATCAAGGTGTGTTCCGGCAACGCCGTAACATAAGGGGCCACTTCACGATAGATTGCCGGTGTAAAGCCGCGCACCAGCAACAGCTCGCTGGTCGCGGACATCGGCGCATTGCCCGCGCGATAGGGACGTTCCAGTTGTAAATAATCGCTGTCCTCGGCACCACCGGGTGGTGTCACGATACTGTCCCCATCAATCCAGTCAGCCACGGCATTGGCCAGATCGCCAGGCTCGGCGTTTTTCCAGACATCGTCGTCCTGCGTCTTCTGACTTTTGCCTTTTAGAATCGCGAGCAAACGTGCGAGACGCTGTACATCCGGCGTATACACCGTTCCATTTTTCAAAACATTATTCACATTAAAGCGGCCTTGCAGATCTTCCAATGTCCCGGTCAGCAAACCGCCCTGAAACGGAATCGTCACGCCACTCTTCGCCCAGTCTTCTTCTTTGTGATCGTTGGTGGCATCGTCTTTCGCCAACACCGCACGCGCCATGATTTCCGCACCCTCGGCGTACACATACGCCTGATCGCGTTGCAATGTATTCGCGGTGCGGCGGATATCCAACTGCTGACGCGTCGCCATCGCCACGGCGGCAGCAGTGACTAGCGCGATCACTAGCAACGCCGTGATCAGCGCGACACCGCGTTGTGTTGAATGGTGCGAGGAAATTTTCATGGCAGGCGCGCCTCCGGCAACCGATACAGCCGCGCGATTTTACCGATGCCGTCAATGTCAAGACTGACCTCCACCGCCAAGGGCATGACCTCGGTGCTGGTCAGCGGCGGCCATTGGGTTTGCCATTGTAGGTTTTTGTCAACGTAGCGCAGTTCCATGGTGTTCACACCTTCCAGCAACACGGTCTCGAAGGTTGCGCTGTTGTATTCACGATCCAGGTCGAACCAGTATTTGCGCAGCAATTTCTTTTCATGCACGCCGTAGGCGACGCGCTGTAGGTAACTGCGCTGGCGTTTTTGCGTGGCGAATGGATTGCTCCAGCCGCCATGTGTCAACTCCAGGTTGTATTCCGCAGTTTGCTCTGCCAATAAGGCTTTGATGTGCACGCCATACGGATCGCGCACGCTGCGCGGCACGGCTTGTTCGATATCTTTGCCCAGCCAGAAAAACGCGGTTTGCAGCGCCGCCAGTTGTTGCGCGTGTTGCTCGGTGCGCGCACGTGCGTCGAGCACCGACTGCAAACCGCTGTAGGCCATGGTCGCCATCACCGAGAACACCGCCATCGCGACGATCAATTCGATCAGCGTGAAGCCACGGCTCGGGGTGCGCAAAAAGCTCACTCCACGACATAAAGCACCCCTTCCCCCTGCAAGGGGGAAGGCTGGGATGGGGGTGTGCACGCACACCGCCTTGAACATCACCCCCATCCCCACCTTCCCCCTTGCAGGGGGAAGGATATTCCTTCGAAGCGTGTCGAGACGTGATGAGACTTTTTTACGTTCCATAATAATTTCTAGTACGCCGTAACCAGCGTTGCGAGTGCTTGCTTCGCATCTTCGCTGTGCCGCACTTCAATCGTGGCCACGCCGAATTCATAGGTCGGAATGGCTTTGTTCACCGTGGTTTGTACCGTCCAATACCACTCCGACCCCGCCACTAACAACGAGCCGCGCTCGGTGGTGCCGGTGGTTGGAAATTTGTTGAACACCTGCATTTCGGTGAGTTTATTCATCGCGACCCAATGCGCCAGCGTGCGGTCGCGCAGGTACGCCGCATTGTCAATATTCGACCCCGCCGCTTTGATACCGGCCGCCAAGGCCAAGGCCAGCACGGCCAGTGCGACCAGTACTTCCAGCAGCGTGAAGCCGCGTGCGTTAGGAAGGTTTTTTGTCATCACCCGGCGCCGGCTGTGTGAGTTTGCCCGTTAAATCGCCCACCAGACGCGCGCTGGTTTTGTCCGGCAACGACAAGGTCAGATTGAACGGCGTCATCTCACCGCTCGACAGTAGAAAAATACGCGGCGGTACGTCTTCGGGTTTACTGGATTTAGTCACTACGGATTTTTCTTCGCTGGCTTTTTCCGCGTCGGCCTTGGCGGCTTCGGCGGCGCAATCAAAACGTTCCAACACCGTGGGCGTGCCTTCGATTTCTGCCGCTAACTCCACGCCCTCAGGAAAGCAACGCGCGCGAAAAATGGCATTGTCTTGCACCGGTTGCCATTCCCAGGCGTCGTTCGCCTGCGCCAAAAACATGAAGCGATAACCATTGCGATACACCTCAATGGCCAGCTCCTCGGATTGCAACACCGCTTCGTCGCTGGCCAGTGTCAGCAAACTCTGAACACGTTTAAGCTCGTCTTGCAACACGCGAGTATGGCTTTGCCCCACCGACAAGGTGGCAAAACTTGCGATGATGCCGATGATGAAAATCACCACCATCAACTCAATGAGAGTAAAACCGGCGCACCGCTGTAACGATCCATCGACAGGGTGCAGGCAAGATAAGTTATTTTCCACTTCCATTGGCTCGAAAAAAATGCGGTTCAAGAAAAGTTTGCCGATGTGTGCGGCGCCCGGCCACCCCGCCTCATTTTCGCAGCGGGGTGGCCCGAAGGGGCGGCGCAGTTATTCGATATTCCAGTTACCGACATCCGCATTCGCCGCTTCGCCGCCCACCTGGTTGTCTGCGCCCAGCGAATAAATATCGACCGCGCCATGCGTGCCCGGGTTCAAGTATTGATACGGATTTCCCCATGGATCTTTCGGCATGCGCGGGATATAACCGCCTTCTTTCCAATTTTTCGGTTCCGGCGTACCGCTGGGTTTTTGCACCAGCGCTTCCAAGCCTTGATCGGTGGACGGATACACGAAATTGTCAAGTTTGTAGAGATTTAACGCGCTCTCCAGCGCGCGCACGTCTTGCTTGGCCTTGGCGATGCGCGCCGTGTCGGGACGGTCCATCACCTTGGGCACCACGATGGCGGCGAGAATCCCCAGGATCACCACCACCACCATGATTTCAATGAGCGTAAAACCGCGCATGCGGGTATTGGCTACCGACTGCTGCATAAATTTGTTCCTCAAAATAACTGGCCGCCTACTATAACAAATGAAACTGCCGTTTGATCGATCCACACACGCTTCTATACTAACGGCTCATTTACCTACCCGCCGAGCGATCTCACGTGCACTTCATGCCCCTGCTTCGACAACTAAAACCGTATGTGGTGCCCTTAACGGTGGCCGCGCTCGCCATACTCGCGCAATTGGGCGGCGACTGGCTGCAACAAGACTTGCGTTACGACCGCGAGGCCATCGTGTACGGCGAAATATGGCGCTTGCTCACCGGCAATTTTCTGCATCTGGGCATCATGCACTTGCTGTTGAACCTGGCCGGACTGGTGCTGATCTGGATGTTTTTCGGTGCGCGTTTCAGTCATGGCCAGTGGATCGTCATCATGCTGGTCACCGCGCTCGCCACCGGCCTGGGCTTGCTGGAGTTCAACCCGGAGGTCGGCTGGTATGTAGGCTTGTCCGGCGCGCTGCACGGTTATTTTGTGGCCGGCTGCATGGCGGAAATCCGGCTGAAATTACGCGAAGGCTGGTGGCTGCTGATCGTGATCACGCTCAAGCTGGCGTGGGAACAATGGCACGGCGCGATGCCCGGCACCGCGAGTCTAGCTGGCGGCGAAGTCATCGTGGATGCCCATTTGTACGGTGCGATTGCCGGGCTGGCGGCCTTTCTGTTGAAGCCGCGCAGCCCGGTGAATTATCGTGCGACTGCGCTGTAACCACGTTGCAAGAGTTGCTGAGCGTCATCCCCTTTTTGCCAGCTCGCCACGCCAAAACGCGCGTCGATTGCATAGCCTTTTTCGGGTGCTCCGGGAATCGCCAAGCTGCCCAGATGCGAACGGACCTTGTCGACGAGTTTTTGCGCAGCGTCGGTCGAAGTCTCCGGCAACACCATCACAAACTCGTTGCTCGACGAGCGGCTGATGATGTCCGCCCAGCGCAATTGATCTTTGAGCAAATGACCCACGGCAAGCAACACTTGCTGTGCGTCTGGGCCTTGAGGACGATGGTTGTAATCGGAAAGACCCGCCACCGCCATGACCACCACCGACAATGGATTGTTATAACGGCGGCTGCGCGACACCAGCGGTTCGAGATTTTGCATTAGCGCGCGCGGCGTGAATAACCCGGTATTGGGGTCGAGTGTTGCCAATTCTTGAAGTTGATGCGCGATGCGTTCCTGCTGCGCCTGCACGCGCCGCAGCTCGGTGATGTCGGTAAAGTATTTTGCCTCGCCTTTTTCTACGGCCTGATCGCGGCATTGCAACCAGCGCTCGGCGCGCTCACCGGCTGCCGGAACGTAATACACGCCTTCTTGCCCGACCACGCGTTGCAGCACGGTCTCGTCGATCTGACTGAATTTTTTTGCAGCAAGTTCACCGGCCGGTATGCCAAAGAAGACATGGCAGGCTGGGTTCGCCCAGGTGATTTGACGCTCCTGATCCAACAGCAACACACCCAGGGGTACCGACTCCAGCACTTGTTTGGCCTGGTTTATATTCATCGACTGCATAGTTGTTCTCCCTGTTGAAATCCTTGATGGAAGTTCGCCCTTAAGCTGGCACAGAAACGGACAGAAGTGTATCGGCACCGAAGCACGCAAGGCTTAGCAAGCTTTCAAGTATTCCTAGTTTCGCCCGATGAAAAGCAGGCGTTTGACGGACTCGGGTTGTGAGTACTGCCCCAGAAAATCTCAAGGTCGAAATTTCGGTAGCGTTTATGCAGCTTAAGCCACTCACGGCAGACACGGAAATCCGCGTAGTCAAGCAACGCTTCGTCATGCTCAATCGCGAACGATTGCTGCGTGTGCAAGAAGCCTTGCGCTGGAAACAACGCGATTTTCTCGAACTACTCCCGTTATTGTTTCACCTGAATCATCCGATGTTGCCTGGCTACATTTCAAAAGACGCGCCCAGCGGCATCTCCGACTACCTGCCTTCGCAAAAAAGTCTAGAAGCGGCCAAACGCATCTCCAAAGCCTTCGAATTTAAAAAACGCGCGTTACGTACGCATGACATCCACGCTATTTTTCTGATGGGATCGAGCGGCACCGTGGCCTACTCGGAGAAGAGCGATTTTGATCTGTGGCTGTGTCATCGCCCCACCCTGAATCGTTCGCAGATCGACGAATTAAACCAAAAAGCACTGGCAATCGAACAGTGGACCGCAACGCTCGGGTTGGAAGTTCACTTTTTTTTGATGAACGCAGAGCAATTCAAAAGCGGCGAGGTGGTGAACCTCAGCAGCGAAAGCAGCGGCACCGCGCAACACCATTTACTGCTCGAAGAATTTTATCGCACCGGCTTGCTGATCGCCGGACGCTATCCCGCTTGGTGGCTGGTGCCGCCAGAGCAGGAGGCGGACTATGACAATTATATAAACCAACTGATTACCCGTCGCTTCATCAACGCCAACGAGATTATCGACTTCGGCGGCTTGAGCACGATTCCACCGCAGGAATTTTTCGGCGCAGCGCTGTGGCAGGTTTATAAGGGCATCGACTCGCCGTACAAATCGGTGCTCAAAATCATGCTGATGGAAACCTACGCGCAAGAATTTCCGCATGTCGATCTGCTGTGTGCGCGCTTCAAGAAAGCGATTTATGAAGGTGAAATCAGCCTCGACAAACTCGACCCGTACGTGATGCTGATCGAGAAATTGGAACAGTATTTAGGCAAGCGCGCGGAAAAAGACCGGCTCGAATTAGTGCAGCGTTGCTTCTATTTTAAAGTCAACCTTCCGCTCAGTACCCCAGCACAGGCGAAGCACATCACCTGGCAGCGCGAATTAATGCAAAATCTGGTGGAAAGCTGGGGATGGAATTCCACGCTGCTTTCGATCCTCGACTCGCGTAACAGCTGGAAGATCAACCGCGTGCTGAAAGAACGTAAAATTCTGGTTGATGAACTGACCAACAGTTATTTATTTCTGTCGGACTTCGCACGCCGCACGGCGCGCCTGACCCACATCAGTCAACGCGACCTGACGGTGTTGGGACGCAAACTGTATGCGTCGTTCGAACGCAAAGCCGGAAAAGTCGAGATCGTGAACCGCGGCATTGCGCCCGACCTGATCGAAACCCATCTCGCCTTGCAAGAAATTACCGGCAGCGACGGCCAGAACACCTGGACATTGAGCCATGGCGCCGATCTGTCGCTGCCGCCCAGCAAATCCGACGCGATTCTCAAACGCGGCACCCGCCCGCTGGGCCTGATTGCGTGGCTGCATTTTAACAAGCTGATGAGTTCGCAAACGGTATTGACGGTACGCGCGCAACACAGCGAGCTTGACGTCAAAGAATTCCGCGCCATCACCGCCTGCTTGGAGCAAGCGTACCCGAAGGGCGAACTGCCTGACGTCAACATGGAGGCCTTGTCGCGACCGCCGGCGATTCTGAGCGCCATAATATTTGTCAACATCGGTGTCGATCCGATGGCGCGCGGCAACCGCCAGGGCTCTGACATCATCAGCAACCGCACCGATGTGCTGAATTACAGCGGATTTGCGATGAATCTGGCACTGAGTTTCGATCAACTGCTGATTACCAGCTGGCAGGAGGTGCTGCATTTCGGCTATCAGCAGGTGCACGGATTAATGGACTGCTTGTGCCAATATTTGCAACTGGGTCAATCCGGCGAAGCGCGTCAGGTTGCGCCGCCGCAGATCCGTGCCTACAGCTTTTCGTCCACCCACGGGCCATCAATTGCCAAGCGTATCGAAGAATTATTTGCCGATACCTTGGCGGCATTTTATGGCGAAGTTGCGCATGCAGACGCCCGCTATATCTTGCAATGCGAGCAATATTATTTTGTCGTGTATCGCGACAACAATAGTTTCGTATTCGCACGCAAGGAGAATTACGCCGAATTAATGCGTTATCTTGCCGAGCCACGCATCCGTTACACAACCACTCATATCGACCGCAATGCATTGATGGACACCGTATTACCGGCCGTGCTCAACGCCAACCGTCCCGGCGCAATTCAATTTTTTTACCAGACGCAAGGTAAGAGTGTCGACATTTTCGTCACCGACGAGCACGGCTCGCTGTTCACGCACCGCATGCCTTATTACGATGAAGTAACATTGATCAATCACTTCGACCAATTTTTCGAATCCACCACCCAGCGCATCAATTTCTCGACGAAAAACGACCGTCCCGCTCAGGAAGAACTACATGTCGCGTTTTACGAAATAGTTCGCGGCCGTAGTGGAAGTTTTGATTTCAAGGTACGGCAGAGTACGCGCGAATTCGCACCCCGCCGCTATTTCAATGTGCAAGTGATCAGCTCACCCAACGATACCAATAACGCTTTCACGGTATTTTGCGACGAAAAGGAATTTGCCTCGTTTGAATACGGCGCGGATTTGTTCCGCGAAGTCGCCAAATTTGTACTCTCGCAACGCCGCAGCGGCCTGCGCTACCCGATCTTCATCACCGACATCGACTTGCCGCCCAGCGCCATCAGCGAAAAATCCCCGAACCCGTGGCAAACGGTAAATTTTCTGAACTACAAAAAGCGCATCGAAGAACGCTTGAATCAGGAATTGGATAAGTTGTAATCCAGTGAAGCTGGGATTTAGTAGCAATGGTTTTAAATCTTTAAGTGCAGCCTTAAAAACTCGCCCACATCGTAAATTTCTTGCGCACATACGCTGTGTGGCATCGAATAAGTGCGCCATGTCACGACATAATTATTGCGTTCCAACACCGCGCGCGCGTTCTCGCCTAAACGCAACGGCACGACAGTGTCGTCGCTCCCGTGCGCTAAAAAAACCGGTGTGCGTGCGTTAGCCGGGTGTGCCTCGGTTTCGAAACGACTCGTCAAGGGCAAGTAACCGGACAACGCGATGATTCCGGCGAGCGGTTGTGCATAGCGCAGTGCGGTATGTAACGCCAGCGCCGCCCCTTGCGAAAAACCCGCCAAAATAATTTTCTGTGCCGGTATCCCCAAGGCCAGCTGCTGCGCGATCAAGGCTTCGATTAGCTGTGCGGATGCGCGAATCCCGGCAACATCTTCTTGCCGTAACGAATTCAACTCGATGATATCGTACCAGCCGCGCATCACATGCCCGCCATTGATGGTGATCGGCCGAAATGGCGCA
>JACQEQ010000295.1 GCA_016200445.1 Gammaproteobacteria bacterium
AGAGACCACGAACCAACCCTCGCAGCTTCCCTAAACAGCGTGACTTACCGCATGTGACGCAGAAGCTTTTTGCATCAATGGCGCGGGCAGAACCTCCATGATGTCGGGGAAATTCCTGAGTTCGGGACGCAATTTCGAACCCATGTGTTTGTAGATGAGCAGCGCGTGGTCCCGATAATACGCTACAAGATTGGCGTGGGGATGAAACGCCCGGAACAGGGGTACCGCGTTCACCCAATTCTGCCACGCCTCTTCCATCGAAACCCCGCTGGAACAGGTATACGCCAGTTGCGCACCTAAGGGTGTTTCTGTATGTACCCAGGTCTTTACAATTCCAAACTTCTCAGGGCTCTTGTTAATGGGCGCGCCCGCATCAAGCCCGAACGGACCACTGTTGATCGCATAGATGTAGTCTTTGTTGTCCATCAGGAAGCGCAGCGTGTCGGCAAACTCTTCGTGGGTCTCGGTGGGGAACCCGCCGATGATGAACAGATGATTTTCAACTCCGGCCGCATGTGCGTTTTTCATTACTTCGGAAACTTCTTCGACTTTTGTTCCCTTGCCCATTAAGTCGAGAACCCGCTGGTTGCCGCTTTCAACGCCCCACAACAAAAACTTGCAGCCCGATTCGGCAATTTCTTTGAGCACGGTGGGGCTAAAGGTTTTGTTGGGCTTGGAGTACGCATAGTAAACAATGTCCAACTTTGCATCCTTGATCCCTTCAGCCAAGCGTGCAAATTGACCCGGGGCAATCATTTCATCAACGAACGAAAAGTTTCGCAGGCCCTTGCTTACGAAATATTTGAGCACCTCAATGATCGAGTCGAGCGAGCGCACGCGATAGGTGTCGCCAGCCGAAAAATAGTGCACGCAGAAAGTGCACTTGCGCCAGTAGCAACCGCGTGATAATAGCAGTGGAATAACCGGTTCAGGTGAATAGTAAGCATACAAGTCAAGACCGTCGAAACACGGGATGCCGAATTGATCCACGTTTTTGAGAAATACCGGCGCCTCTTTTACGATCTTGCCGGACTCCCAATACACGGCGCCGGGGATGCCCTTGGGATTTATGTCATTGACTAACAATTGCCGCAGCGGTTCCTCGCCGTCGCCCACGATGATCACATCCGCCGACTCCGGATACCATTTCAAAAAATGTTCGGCACCTTCTATCAAACAACTACCGCCCATAAAGACTTTCAGCAGGGTCCTTTGGCGCAGAAATCGACCGATTGCCGCGCCCATGGGAAGTTGTTCGGAAAAGATCATTGAGATGCCAACGCAATCGGGTTTGAGCGCCAATATCTCTTTAATGCCGTCAGCGAGTAACGGTGGAAATTTTTGCGTGCGTTCATATTCAGCGCACTCTGCCGTGAACATCTTGGTCGTCACCTGGCAGAATTTTGAAAATACATCGCCGCTCCGTGAATAAATATCCGGGCGGCTATACAAGAAGTCGTTATCCAGTCCACGCATGACCTTCGATGCCTGGAGTAATTCCTCGTTGGTGGCGCCGATTTCCTTGCAAATATGTTCGCTGAGCCGGCCGGTGCCTGCTGCGATTCCGGCAAAAACCTTGTTCAGGAACCACAAATTCAAATCGAGCAGTTTGATGTCCCAATCGGGAAGCTGTCTTTCGACATAACCTTTCAACATCGCTATTCCCAACGGCGGCGATGTTGAAATGGTGACCATGGGAAAAACCAGAACTAGTGTTTTCTTGGTAACCTCCATGTGACATCTCCCCTTAAATGAAATGTTATTTAACACCCCTGCCCAGGGGGTAGGATTCGTATAATACACAACCGGTGGGAGCTGCGGTAGCTGGATGAAGAAGGCACTCGCACGCTGCCCCAGCTACATTTGCAGGTGAATTTTCTAGTACGAAAAACCCCCGGCTTTGCCGGGGGATATTCAACTATGTGGAACTGTCTGCAATGAAATAACCGCCGATCCGCGCGCCCAAGTTGCTGAGTTTGAAGCCCCACCCGCAGCCAACCGGCACACGTGAAACACCTCGCGTTAACCGTGTTGCGTGCAGATGACCGGCCGGCCGGTCTGCAACTGAACGAGGTCCGCACGAAACACTTTCGTGCAACGGCGATTCAAACTAGCGCGTCTAAAACTTCTAGCTTCGGGCCATTCATCAGACACCTGCCTGGATTGGATTTGACTCCTGCGCGCACCCCTAATGGGGAATGTCAGCGCGCCATGAGTTGTGTAGAATCCCTGCACTTTAAGACTTTGAGTCATGAGGAGAGAATTTTATGAGCGTAACCCGGACGCAGATCGAAACCGCGTTGAAACAATATGTCGACCCCTATCTGGAAAAAGACCTGATCGCGGCCAACAGTGTGAAAAACATTGTCGTCGACGGCGGCAAGGTCAGCGTGGATGTGCAGCTCGGTTTTCCCGCCGCCGGCTATCGCGACACCCTCAGCGCCAAGCTCACAGATAATGTCAAGGCTGTCGCCGGTGTGACCGGCGTGACGATCAACGTGACCAGTAACATCGTGTCGCATACCGTGCAAAAAGGCGTGAAGCCGATCACCGGCGTGAAGAACATCATCGCGGTGGCGTCCGGCAAGGGCGGCGTCGGCAAGAGCACGGTGGCGGTGAATCTGGCGTTGGCCTTGTCGGTCGAGGGCGCGCGTGTCGGCATTTTGGATGCCGATATTTACGGCCCCAGCCAGCCGCGCATGCTGGGCGTAATGAATGTCAAACCGGAATCCAGCGACGGCCGTTCGCTCGATCCGGTCAATTCCTACAACCTGCAAGTGATGTCGATCGGCTTTCTGGTCGACCAGGACACGCCGATGATCTGGCGCGGCCCGATGGTCACCCAGGCGTTGACGCAATTGCTCAACGACACGCGTTGGAACGAGCTCGATTATCTCGTGATCGACCTGCCGCCCGGCACCGGCGATATTCAACTGACCTTGGCGCAAAAAGTCCCGGTCAGCGGCGCCGTGATCGTGACCACGCCGCAAGACATCGCGCTGCTCGACGCCATCAAAGGTTTGAAGATGTTCGAGAAGGTCGACGTGCGCGTGCTCGGTATCGTCGAAAACATGAGCACGCACATTTGCAGCAAGTGCGGCCACGAAGAACACATCTTCGGCGCAGGCGGCGGACAACGCATGGCGTCGGACAACAAGGTGCCGCTGCTTGGCTCTTTGCCGTTGGAGATGAGCATTCGCGTGCAGACCGACGGCGGCAAACCGACCGTGGCCGCCGAACCGGACAGCCGCATCGCGCACATTTACCGCGACATCGCGCGCCGTGTCTCGGCAAAGCTGTCGATGCAAGCGAAGGACTTCAGCTCGAAATTCCCGAAGATCGTGATTCAAAATACGTAACATGGTTTAGGTGCTCAAACAGAGGATCCCTTCCCCCTTGCAGAGGGAAGGAGTACTTCATGTTGACAGTGAAGGTTCTTTACATTTTATCGGAGTCCGCATGTCTATCAAATCCGACCAATGGATCCGCCGCATGGCGCAAGAGCACGGCATGATCGAACCGTTCGAATCCGGTCAAGTGCGTGAGTCTGCCAAGGGCAAGTTAATTTCCTACGGCACGTCGAGCTACGGTTACGACGTACGCTGCGCCGACGAATTCAAAATCTTCACCAACATCAACTCCACCATCGTCGACCCGAAAAATTTCGACGCGAAAAGTTTTGTCGATGTAAAAGCCGATGTGTGCATCATCCCGCCCAACTCGTTCGCACTCGCGCGCACTGTGGAATACCTGCGCATCCCGCGCAACGTGTTAACCATTTGCCTGGGCAAGTCGACTTACGCGCGCTGCGGCATCATCGTCAACGTCACGCCGCTGGAGCCGGAGTGGGAAGGCCACGTGACCCTGGAGTTTTCCAACACTACACCGTTGCCCGCGAAAATTTACGCCAACGAAGGCGTTGCGCAGTTTATTTTTCTGGAATCCGACGAGGTGTGCGCCACCTCGTATAAAGACCGCAACGGAAAATATCAAGCTCAGCGCGGCGTGACGCTGCCTAAAGCCTGAGTAGGTTGTCTAGCGGGCGCGTTCAGCGCGCCCCTATCGTCTCTCCCTTCCAAAAGACCCCGCCGAATCAGTCGCCCCGCTTATTTCATCCGCCTTGATACTTCCCATTTTGGGAAATATAATATTGTCCTCCTGTGGGAATTAACAGCATGCGGATTGTTGGCTTGCCGATTCTGGAAGCATTTCAGGCAAGACATGCCAATGTGTGTGGCGCGTTGGATGCTTGGCGTTCGGAAGTGGAGCGGGCCGAATGGAAGTCGCCGCAGGATATTAAGCGGCGGTATCGGAGCGCGGATTTTTTAGCGGGCAACCGCGTAATTTTCGATGTGAAGGGTAACGCCTACCGGTTGGTTGTTATGGTGCGGTATCAAAGTGGCTTAGTGGTCGTTGAATGGGTGGGAACCCACGCCGACTACGATAAGAAGAAATTTTAAGCCGGGTTACCGCCGATTCACTTCGTAGGGTTGAAGAAAGCATTACGCATGCGCGTTGTTGAATGCGGAGGATTTAAATATGAACGTCAGACTGATTAAAGGCGAAACCGACTACCACGCCGCGATGGCGCGACTGTCCGAATTGATGCTGCGCGATCCGAAGCCCGGCGCTGCGGAAGCAAACGAACTGGAATTGCTGGCCTTGGTCATCGAAGACTACGAGCGCAAAATTGTTCCGCCTGCGCAGCCGGACCCGGTCGATGCAATCCTGTTTCGCATGGATCAAATGAAACTGACGCGCAAGGATCTCGTTTCTTACGTCGGGTCCATATCGAAAGTCTCCGAGATACTGTCGCGCAAACGGCCGTTGAGCCTATCCATGATTCGCAGGCTGCACCAGGGTCTTGGCATACCGGCTGAAGTGTTGATTGGCAATCGCGAACCTACCTCCGACACATTAGATGAACCCGATCTCGACTATTCAAAATTTCCGCTGAGCGAAATGCATGCGCGCGGATGTTTGGGCGAAATCAAAGGCAGCACCAAAAAATTGCAGGACTATGCAGAGGAACCGATACGGCGATTAATGAAGGAGATATTTCCAGATCGCACCTCCCCCGCGTTTCTGCGCGCACCCCTGCATCAGCGTGGGTCGCGCGTCGCGGATGAGTACGCTTTACTGGCGTGGCGCATGTGTGTGATAAAAAAGGCGCGCGCGATCGAGCGCACGCATGAATTTAAACCGAGCGCGATTACACCCAAATGGCTGCAACATCTCGCCAAACTTTCCGCGTTCGACGATGGACCCAAGTTGGCAAAGGAACATCTCGCGCGCCACGGCATCGCCTTGGTCATCGAGCCGCATTTCCAGAAAACATTTCTCGACGGTGCCGCGATGCTCGACGGCAAGCATCCCATCGTCGCGCTCACCTTGCGTCACGACCGGCTGGATAATTTCTGGTTCGCGCTGCTGCATGAACTCGTGCATGTGGGTTGGCATCTGACCGAACGCACACCGTTCTTCTCCGACGATCTGGATAACCACAGCAAGCTTGACAATATCGAGAAGGAAGCCGACGAGATCGCCACCGAGGCTTTGATTCCGGCGGATGCGTGGGCCAAGTCCGCCGTGCGCAGCACGCACAGCGGGAGCGATGCGCGTGCGCTGGCGCACAAGCTCGGCATCCACCCATCCATCGTCGCGGGCCGCGTGCGGCACGAAACCAGGAACTATCGTATCCTGACGCAACTCATCGGACGTGGCGGACAACTCAAAGAATTTTTTCCGTAGGGTGCGCCGCGCGCACCGGATCGCACAATGAACAAGAGCATCCTAAATAAACTTCTTCTTTCTCGTAGCCTCTATTATTTGGCAAAGGAAAATGCAGCATCAGCCAGTGGTAACAGGTTATCAATAGCGTGCAATCTCCTTCAAGATTCGGTTGAGTGCTTTCTACTGGCTCTATCTGAATACGTCAATGCAGGCATTGGGCAGCGAACCGATTTCGACAAGTATTTTGAGCAGATAAATCTGAAAATTGTGCCACGGGAGTTGCCATTTAGACTTCGACTTATCGCATTAAATAAGCTTCGCGTAAATTCCAAGCACTATGGCCTCGAACCAGCAAAGGCTGAACTAGAACCATTGTTGATGACGGTTTTGGAATTTTTCAACGAAGTGACGCGCATCGACTTCGGACGGGAATTCGCCACAATTAGCCTTGTAGATATATTGCATGACGGCGAGGCAAAGGACCTTCTGCGCCAAGCTGAGTCAGCCTATGAATCACAAGAGTATGGGCAATGCTTAATCCGCTGCCGGGAGGCTGTATTTGTAAGGTTCGAGTCACGTTACGATGCACAGCCGTTCAAAAATAGAAGCAACACGTTTGGTCTAACCTTAGGCTCGAAGGTTCCATATTTTGCACGAGATCAAAAATACATCGAAGAATATGTAAAGGAACCCACCGACTATGTGATTTACGATCACAACTCGATCGAGATGGTTCTAATGAAGAGTGGCGTTGATTCTGTAGCCTACTGGAACGTGTGGCGCCTCACGCCGGATGTATACCGCAAGAGCAAGGACACCTCGTGGATCGTTAAGAACGATTTGCCCAAACTTGATACTGAGGGAATCAGAGATCGTGCTGAATATGTACTTCTGGCCACAACTGAAATGCTGCTTGCCGCGGATCAAAATCAAAGCCGCACACGTAGTACAGATTACCGACGTTTTTATTTGACCCTAAACCGCGATGCTGTACCGGTGTATTCAAAAGCCAGCAAACTCAGCCCAATTGAGCAAACTACTCCCGCAGGGATCAGAAAGCTGTTCTGCGATTTCAGCATTGAGAGCCTCGATGGCTCCGGCACTTTCTGGCACATAACACATTATGAGGAGGGCGCGAATGTTTATGGCTTTGTTCATGAGGATGAGATTGATAACTAACCCATCATTCGTTCGTGCCATTGGGGTCAGACACCATTTATATCCAAAAATACTTTTAGACAGGTAAACAGGGGTCTGAATTTTACATCCGGCCCACATGGATAGGTGCAACTTTAATCAGGTGATGTTGGGTCACGCTCGATTTAAATAGCGGTCGCAGAACGTAGATGCGAACACAGGCAGTAGTAGCCGAACTGACGCAACTTATCAGACGCAGTCGGCAAGTTGTTAGTGTACTTTTTCGATAGGCACTCTCGTCAATACAGTGAGCCTGAAAGTCGCCGCTGTATAGCTGAGGGCAGTCCCATTGGCCGATTGATACAGCGTACTGATAAGATAAGGTCACCGTTCAGGAGCACCCGATCATGAAACTCAAAGTCGTTGTTCACGAAGCTGAAGAAGGTGGTTATTGGGCCGAGGTTCCAGGAATTCCCGGCTGCGTTACGCAAGGTGAAACATTTGAAGAATTGCTGACCAATCTTTATGAAGCAGTCGAAGGCTGTCTGTCCGTGGACACAAAAAATGTTGACGTCTCTGCGACGGACAGGATTCTGGAGATTGCGGTGTGAAAACTGTTTCAGGAAAATATTTCGCTAAACTTCTGGAACGCCGGGGTTGGGAATTGAAACGCATCAATGGCAGTCACCACATCTACGCGAAGACCGGCAGCCCTCTGCGCATTTCATTACCTGTGCATGGCAACACGCCACTTAATTGGGCTTGCAAAAACATCTGATGAAAATCGCTGAAATCGGCGAGGAAGATTTGTAGCGCAGTGCGTCGTATCCACTGCAGGCAGGCTACGCCCGCGCAGCATCCCGATAAATTTCAACCATTGGCACCACCAGCCCCACGGACTCAAGACGCAGCTCATCGTGCTCGTTGAACTGCTCCACCTCCCAACCCGCTTCGGTGCGGCGGTAGATTTCAATACGCATCGCCTCTTGGGAAGCTAGTACGTATTCTTTCAGGCTCGGCAGGCGCTGATAGGCCAAGCGTTTTTCCATGCGGTCGCGCGCTTCCGTGGTGGGCGACAGCACTTCCACGATCAGCACGGGCGCGGTTACGTAATAGTCATGACCGCTCGCGGTGCAGGACACCAGCACATCCGGGTAATGGAAAATATCGTCGACGCGCACCTTGAGGTCGGACATGTACACCCGGCACGGGCCACCACGTAGGTGATTGTGCAGCGCCGCGTATAAAGCTCCAGCAACCAAATTATGGCGACGGCTCGCGCCCATCATCGCGTACACCTGCCCGGCAATGTACTCATGGCGAATGTGGCTGCGTTGTTCGCCGCCGAGGTAGTCTTCGACCGACATGAGTTTCAGCTGCGTCTTCACGGTCATTGTTTCGCTCGCTCTGACGTGGGTTACATCCGGTAAATTAGTTGAATTCACTATACCTGCCGCCGCGCGGCGAGTTCAAACCTGCATAGGATGTTCGCGTCACTGTTTCAGCGCCACCGCCTCCAGAATCAATGCGCGAATCACGATTGCATTGATGTCGTCAGTATTTCGCATCTCAAGATAGCGCACCTGTTTGCCGTCGCCGCGCAGCTGGTGTTGTGGGTCGTACAACAGCACGCCGTGTTCGAACAGTAAGCGCACGTAGTCCGTGAACGGAAAAATACCGCAAACGTAACCGGCGGCAGGATGCCGGTAGGCAATCGCGTGCCAGCCTGCATAGCCGTGCTCGGTTGCGGTGGGTAAGGTGTCGCGTACCAGCACACGCAAGCGTTCACACAACGCGCGGATCGCGGGCGTATGCGGTGCGAGAATGTCGTCGAGAGCGACAGTACGTGTGCGTGCCATGTCACGACAGTTCGCGATAGCGGAAGCAATCGACCGTGTGGTCGTTCACCATGCCGCAGGCTTGCATGTGCGCGTAGCAAATGGTCGAGCCGACGAACTTGAAGCCGCGTTTTTTCAGATCTTTGCTCATGGCGTCGGATTCCGGCGTCGAGGCCGGAATTTGTTTATGTGTTTTCCAGTGGTTCTGAATCGGCGCACCGCCGGCGAATTGCCATAAGTAATCATTGAAACTACCGAATTCTTCGCGCACCTTGAGGAAGGCTTGCGCGTTGGTCACAGCGGCGGCAACCTTCAAGCGGTTGCGCACAATGCCCGGGTCTTGCAACAGCCGTTCGATTTTTTTTGCGCTGTAACGGGCAATTTTCTCGGCGTCGAACTGGTCGAAGGCCGCACGATAGTTGTCGCGTTTACGTAGAATCGTGATCCACGACAGACCCGCCTGCGCACCTTCCAGCATCAGAAATTCAAATTGACGTTGCTCGTCATGCACCGGCACGCCCCATTCGGTGTCGTGGTAGGCGATATACAGCGGGTCGGCGCCCGGCCAAACGCAGCGTTTCATCGCGTTTTTTTGCTCATCACGGTCAGTTCGAAACATGTCGTTTCCTTTTCAATACGCAGCAGGTCGTCGAGGCGGCGGCCGGGTTCCGGCGTGTAGGTTTCATCCAGTGTTTCCACTTGCGTCATACGGTCGATGCGAAAATTGCGCAGGCTTTTGCGCAGTTCGCACCACGCGCCCAGCGTCCATCCGGTGCTCCAGAAAAATAGGCCCAAGGGCCACACGGTGCGCGCACTGGCGGTTTGGTCGGCACGCACATAATCGAAACGTACCTTGTGTTGCGTGTCGATGGCGTTGCGTAACTGTTCCATGCGCTGAGCAGCTTCACGCGTAATCAGCACGGCGGGCGAGTGCAGATACGCGCCCAACAGCGCTGGTTTTAATTTCTCCGGCAACACCAGTTGAATACGGTCTAACGCACGCTCTGCCGCCGCCGCGAGTTTTGGGTCGGCCCAGCTTTGCACAATGCGCGCGCCCAGTGCCAGAGCCAGAATTTCCTCTTTGTCGAACATCAGCGGCGGCAGATCGTAACCGCGCCGCAGCGCGTAGCCGATGCCCGCCTCGCCCTCGATCGGCACGCCGCTCGCAAACAGGTCGGCGATGTCGCGATACACCGTGCGCATCGACACTTCCAGCTTTTCCGCCAACTGCCGCGCGGTGAGCACCCGGCGCGTGCGTAGCAATTGAATGATCTGGAACAGTCGGTCGGCACGGCGCATGGGGGTTAGTAATGTTTAGGTCCGGCACTTGCTAGGTTGCGCGGCGTCCCAGAGGTCCGGTTGAATGTGTTCATTGGGCCAGTCACTCTGGAGTGTGGCTGACCGCCTCAATATTGTGACCATCGAAGTCATAAACGAACGCACCATAGTAGTTGGGATGATAATGCTCCCGGATTCCAGGTGGACCGTTGTCTCTTCCTCCCGCTTTTAATGCGGCGTGGTAAAAGGCTCGAATTTTTGCTCGACTATCGCTACGGAACGCGACATGAATAGGCGGAAGGACTTGTTTTCCGCCCTGTATCCAGAAGCCCCAGCAGGAATCCGGTTTGCCGTCGGCACTGAAACCCGCCCAACCTTGAAGTTCCCAGATGTGTATGTAGCCGAGTGGCGCCAATATTGCCTTGTAGAAGGCTTTGCTCTTTTCGAAGTCTTTAACATTAATCATTATGTGATCGAGCATTCCTTGTTCTCCATTTCTCCGCCTTGAATTGTGAATGCACCGTGTCAGGCGACGAGATCCGTGCCCCACGGATTGTCGACCGCGATGCGCCAGTGCCCATCAGGTTGGCGTCGCAGGATATCGGTCGAGCGCCCGTCTTGTTGCACGGGGTTTCCGGCAGGATCGGTGCCGCGCATGGTCCAGTGCGAGCAGTAAAGTGCGACGTCGCCGGATTCCACAAGCTGATGTTTCTCACTGGCCAGCGTCGGCTTTAATGCCATGAATCCTGCGAATTCCTGATGCAGTGCGGCGTTGCCGGTAATCACTGCGCCGGATCGGGTAACGAACGCGGCGCCCGGCGCGTACAGGCTCAACGCCGTTTCAAGATCGCCACGATTGATGGCCGCGATGAATTGAGTGATCGCGTCAAGCGGGCTATGCGTACTCGGTTTTTGTCGTGCAGTGCTGGTTGACATGGTTGCTCTCCGTGTTGGAATTGAAGGGCACCACTAACAAATCCAGATTTCATCCCAACTGCGGCGTTGCGGGAAAAATTTCTCGCTTACATATGAGCTATATGCGCGCTGCGAAATTTTTTCCGCGCCATGCATTTGGGCGAACTCTGAATTTTTAGAAGTGCCCTGAAGTTCACGTTCTGTAGTGGAACCTGACGACAGAGAGTACGCGGACACTGCTGACAGCATCCTGTCAGCAGTGTTGCGGCCAAGGAGTATTATTTCGCGACGATGCCGTCCACCGATTTGAGCACCGCGACAAATTCATCGTCGTCGGTTTGTTCGATGCGTACCGGCAAATAGTTAAGCTTGGGCGCGCACCACAAGGTGGTGCCGCGCTTGTCGCCGACGCGGGTGATTTTCACGGTGTGAAATTTACCCGCCGGGGTTTCGGTTTCTTCTTCGCCCAAGACCACAGCTTGATAAATTTTGGTTTTGCCGCCGTCGGCGATTTTGTAGCTGTAGTCGCGTTTGTTAGGTGCCATGTCGCGCATTAATGCAACTTGGTAAATCAGTTTGTCCAAGGTGCCGGGTTCCAGCGGCATCACCCACGGGTCTTTGTTGACGCTGTTGGTGACGGTGTTTTTGTCCCAATCGAAATCGAGTTTGACCTGTTTGCCTTTGCCGAAGGTGCGTTCGTAAAAATATTCCAGCGGTTGGATCGCGGCGTTTTTGACGATCCAGGTGCTGCGTTCGACGATGCTGCCTTTAGCCACCCACGCGGCAACGCCGGACGTCGTCGTCACCGATTCGAATACGTAACGGCCGTTGGCGCCCGGAGTGAGCGTGCGACGGACTTCACCGATATCGACGAAGCCCTTTTTTACGACATAAATAGCGGAAAATTTCTCGGGCAGTGAACCCGCGTGAATGGCTGTTGCCCACAAGGCAACCAGCAAGGCGATGGCAATTCGCATGATGTGGGTTCTGTGAAAATGTGATGCGAGCCACGTTAGCGGAATCATAGATGCGCTGCAAGCGGCGCGAAAACTTAGGTGAATTTTCACCTGTACCCGCACCACGTTGCCGGCCAACTACTCGGGTTGTTTCCAATCGGTCGCGATGGCCGCATCGATCTCATGCGCGTTGCGAATAGTGTACGACTTGATATTGCCGGACTCGTAATAAGTGCGCGAGATCAACTCACTCATCACGCCGGTGGTGATCATCTGCACCGCGAGCATGATGAACAATATGCTGATCAATAGCAGCGGCCGCCCGCCGATGTCTTCGCGCAAAATCAGTTTCACGAAGCCCAGATAGCCCAAACCGGCGGAACCCAGCGCGCCGAAGACGATG
>JACQEQ010000284.1 GCA_016200445.1 Gammaproteobacteria bacterium
AATGCTACGTGTCATTCTGCGAACATTTATTATTTAACATAATATACATTATGCGAAATCTTAATTCTCTGAAATTTATTAATTAGAGCCATGTCTCGATATTTATCCGCCGGTACGGCATCTGTGTCCAGGCGAAGTTTTGCTCCGACAAATGCAAGCGCTGATTTAGGTTCGAGTCCAACGGATCGCCCAGCCACTGCGTAATTATTTGTTCACTGCAAGGTTGATAGTGAAAATAGATCTCTCCGTCGATCTCGTTGCTTTTCACAAAGTGCTGGCGTTGCGGCTGACTGCAAAACAAGAAATATTCATCTTTCATCTTTGCTCTCCGTTCACTGCTAAGTTAAGTACTGCACTGAAACTTCTTTGTGTTCCGACATCATATCGACTGGTAACCCATCGGCAATTACGCGCTGGCCGGTGAAGCGCGCACCGCGAATGTTGTCGATTGCGATATCGGAACCGAAATACAGTTGGATTCTTTCGCCGGCATCGCGACAGGTCAGCCGCACGGTACCGGGATTCGCGTCGACGTCAACCTGCGACAACCGCCCAACTATTGCGGACAAGCCCAGATTGCGAAAACGGACCTCTGTTTTGCGATTGGCCGGAATTTCTTCGAGCTGCACGCGGGTGCTGGTGCAGTAATTCAGGCGATGCGGTGAATCAGCATGGTAGTAGCGCGCCGCTGGCGGTGCGATTTGAAAATCACGGTAAGCCGAAGGGTTGCCCGTTAAACCAAACTCGGCTGCTTTTGCGATGTTGTAGGCTTCACGGGCCGTAACGTAGTGCAGGCGATAGCGCGTACCGTCGTTGTAGTGCCGGTTCAAGACATCATGCATCTTGAAGGCTTTATCGCCGAACAATGCGTCGAAATCACGTTCCATCGCTCCATGGGCGTGGAGCTTGATAAAAACCCATTCGGGCCGCCCGCGCACATGCACATGGCAGTCGAGCCACTTTTTAATACGGTCGGGACGGCCCCAGTTATCCGAGGTTAGGCTGGCGTTTTCCACGCGCGGATAGTTCGGCGCGCGCCAGTTGATCCCCAACGGACCCTGCATCAGAAGCAGCCCGTGCGGATTGTGCCGCCCCACCGCCGCATCGCGACCCCAATTGTGCGACTTAGGCCGATTCGGCGTGTGCGGCGAATAATAAATCGAATTGATTTTCCGGGTCTGGCATTCGTTCGCCGACGGCATGGTGAAATCGCCCCAGCAACCTAAGTCACGCAAGATCGTCAGCTCGTCGTTGACGCCGCAGTACTTGCCATGACACGAATTATTCAGTGCCCAGTCGCCGTGTATAAAACCAAACGCGGTGCGCAGATATTCGCCTGACTCAAGCAACAAACCCCAGCGCTGATATTCCGTCACTGCGGCTTGCAGATTACGTTGCAACGAAGCGGCTGTATCGCCTTCATGATGGTAGTGCAGCTCCACCTCGCCCAAGCCTAAAAATTGAAACTCTGCCAATGCAGACAAATGAGCGGCGCCGTGATGCGGCAGATAAAACCAAGTATGCATCGGCGCATGCCCGAACGCGTGCTGGCAACGCCTGCGTAATTCCGAAAAACCCTCGCGCCATTGTTGCAGCCTTTCGTGCGCCTGGTGCGGAGTGGAGATTTCATGCAAGGGTTCGAAGTGATCGCAAATCAAAAATAGAATATGCGTTGTGACAGCACGGTGTTGCCTTTGCCAGCGAAACCGCCGGTGTGCCGTGGCCAGATACGTGGGCAACCACAGATCGAGGCGGCGTCTGAACATGTTGGTTATCCTATGCATACACAGTGTTAACTATTCTGTTTGGCGCGCTAAACGTGTGTAGATGTCGAGAATCGATGCGGCGTTGTTGAGCCAGGTGTGCGTGCTCACTACATAAGCGCGGCCGGTCTTGCCCAGCCGTTCGCGTAGCGGCGCGTCAGCGGCCAATTCCAAGATGCGCTCGGCCATGGCGTGCGCATCGCCCTGAGGAATAAGGAGCCCGGTCATGCCATTTTGTAAAACTTCCAGCACCGGACCTACGCTGGGTGCGATCACCGCTTTTTGCATCGCCAGGTATTCGAATACTTTCATTGGCGAACCGTAGGCATTCGAATTCAGCAGCACCGCGATATCCATGGCTGCGATGAACTGCGGAATCTCATGATGCGGCTGACGTCCGGCGAATACGACACGGTCTAAAAGCTTTGTGTCGCAGCAGAATTCTTCCAGGCGAGCACGGAATTCACCCTCGCCCACGAACAAAAAACTCACGTCGTCACGCTCAGCTAGCACCTGGCGTACGACGTCGGCAAACCGGTCGATGCCCTGCCAGCGGTTCATCGTGCCGACAAAACCCACGACAATTTTTCGCAGACCAAGCCGCTGACGTAAGGTTTCTCCCGAATATCGCGCGGGATCGAATTCCTCCGGCCATACCGCGTTGTGCGATACAGCGATGCGTTCTGCGGGAACGCCTTCGCGGACCAGCATCTGCTTTTCGGTTTCGGTCACGGTGATAATGTGGCCGGCGGCCAGTAACGTGCGCTGCTCGACAATTTTTGCCAGGCGCCTAAATGTCAAGCCATAGTACTGCGACCAGGCTTGCGCATACGGAGTGTTGACCTCAAGAATGAGGCGAATGCGGCGCCAACGCGCCACTGCGACGCCGGCGACATTAAATAGCGCATACCGTTCGTAGATAAAATCCGGATCGAAACGCCATACCACCCACAATAATTTGCAAAACACCGGCACGTTATAAGCAAGCGCAGCCAACTCAAAGACAAACTGCGGCAGCCGTTGTTTGATGCGGCTAAGCCACGATCTATGCGTTGATGTTTTCGATGCCGACAGCGGCGCGGGGCCTGCAAGACAGACCTCATGACCCTGCGCGCGCAGTGCATTTACGATGGCCATAATATGCACCGACTCTGGTTCTTCGCCTTGTGTACGATGGTGATAGAGAATGCGCATAGGCCGTCTGTGTGCGAAATTACAAACGCTGAAATCTCAATCCGGACGAACGCCAGACCGGCAACATGGTGGCCAGCGCTTGCACCGTAAACGGATTGTGATCGTGTAATAACACGATATCGCGCGGGAACACCGGCTGATGCTGCATGCGCAGCAGCAAGGCATCGTTGCCGTCTTTGCGATAATCGCTATAGGTTTTACTCCAATGCACCACACGATAGCCGAAAGCGATCACCTGCTCGAGCGAGCGCACGCCGAGCTTGCCGCGCGGCGGCCGGAACAAATCAATCGTCACACCGGCGGCATTTTGAATCGCACGTTCGCAGGCTTCCAGTTCCCAGATCAGATCATCGCGATGAATGCCGGCCACCTCCCGGTGCCCGAACGTATGATTACCCAGCGTATGTCCTTCGACGGCGATGCGGCGTACCAGCTCCGGATAACGCACGACCCGGTGCCCAATCACAAAAAATGTGCCCTTGATACCGTGCTCCGCAAGTAGATCGAGCACTTCCGGCGTGTGTACCGGATGCGGCCCATCGTCAAATGTCAAGGCAAGCGCCTTTCCCGCTTCGGCAGGCAGTCTCCACAAAAAACGATCCTGCGGCACGATCCGCCGCAGCGTGTCTTTGGCGGCGTTTCTAAGCCATGGCGACATGAGAACCTCCTTGTAATGCTTCGTTTAGGCAGCGTCCGTTGCGAGCTGCAATTGCGTCCCAGGTGAGATGCGCGACCGAAAGCCGCACGTGGTCCGGTGCCCACGCTTGCGAAAACGCAGTAACGATAGCTTCGGCCAGCGCATCGGCGTGATTCGGCTCTACCAGCAAGCCATTTTCTCGATGCGTCACCAGTTCCGGCAGTCCGCCCACACGGGTCGCCACCACCGGCACGCCGCTGGCAAGAGCTTCAACCACGACATTAGGCGTGCCCTCGTTGCGGCTGGGAAGACACAACAGATCGGCCGCGCCGATCCAGCGTGACACCGCAGCATGCGGTTGTGCGCCCAGAAATAGCACCCGATCATGAATTCCAGAGGACATGGCCTGGCGTTCAAGTTCAGACCGGCAGCGTCCCGCGCCAAGCACAATCAAGCGGTCGCGTGAATCGATGCGCGCTCTGGAACACAGTTGCCGCCACGCTTCGATTAAAGTGTCAACACCTTTGATAGCCACCAGTTCTCCGGCAAACACCACGATGCGTCCTGACAAATCCAGGCTCAACTCGCGGCGCAATGCAGACCTCGGCCGAGGAAAAAAAATACCTGGATCAAACCCGGCGCACGGAATGTGAACCACGCACTTGGGATCGCGATGTTCCGGTAATAGATCAAGGTCGAGGATTTTTGTGCGCATCTTGTCGCTGACCGCGATGACCGCGCTCGCGCCGCTAAATGCCCTGCGCAACTGGGCGCGCACCGGCGCCGAGTTCGCATACACATTAATGTCACTACCGTGCGCCGTGATTACATACGGCATACCGAGGCGGCGCGCGGCGAAAGCAACGCCAACGCCGTCTGGAAACGCGCAATGCGCATGCACGATCAACTGCCGCGAAAATTTTCGCAAGCGTCGCAAGCTCGGCAAAATCGCCAGGGCATAAGTTAATCCCGACAAACTACCCGCGCGCGGCACGGCCACGAAGCGCGGGTGCTCAACCTCGATATTTCCTATCCACTCGCGCCTGGGTATCCGGCGCAGCGGCGACCAGCGTGCGACCCGTAACCACGGCGGGACATAGGGCACCGGCGCAATCACGTCGACGTCGTGGATGCGGCGCATGGCGCTCACCAAGTTGGCGACGAATACCGCACGCTGCGGATCCGCCGCGTTTGGAAAAAAAGTGGTTACGGTGGCGATACGCATCACGGCTCGCCGGATACATCGCGGTGCTGATGTGCGGCAACCACATAGCTGTGCGAATGGCAATAACGCCCTAGCCGGTAACGAGAAGCGCGGATCAGCCGGCGAGCCAGCCAGTCGCCGATACGCGACTCCGGTGTTTTATGTCGAGCGCCGCTCCTTTCAAGCCAATGCGCAAGATGCAACAGCGGTTTTTCCAGAACAGCGAACGGCTTCAGATACAGACTATCGCCGCCGACGATACGGAACCGCGCACCGACCAGTCCGGTCAGTTCCTCAGCGGACAGATAGGGTTGCCGTCCCGCCATCGAAGACACCAGCAGCAAGCCGCCGGGACGCAGCATTTCGGCGACGCGTTGCAAAACGATGGATCGTTCCTGCGCGGGCACGTAGTACAACACTTCGAGCAATACCACGACGTCCATCGCGCTGCGGAAACGCGCGGCGACTTGGTCGATTGATAAACACTCGAAGGCCAAAGATGGATAGCGTATCCGGGCGCGCGCGATTCCCTGTTCAGATACGTCGACACCCCAGATTCGCGCGGCCGGGCCGAAATGGCGTGCGAGCATTGCGGTAAATGTGCCGGTGGAACAACCGATATCGAGAATCGTTCGCGGCGCAGCACGCGCTGCCAGTGCCGTATCCAGCGCTTCCAGCATCATGCGATAACGCGCGAGCTGCGACGGGCGCCAATCGAGCCCCCACGGATCACCCTGCACGCGCTGGTAACGTTCGTCCAACCACGCGCGGGAACCGTAGCTGAGTTGCTGCATTGGTTGTGTCATGACCTGACCTCCTAAATTTTAAGAAAGTTACCGGAGGGAACGGCATCCGGCCTAGCGGCGCTTGCAAGCGATGGATTGTCTATTCCTGGCTCCTGAATGTTATTCTCCAGCGCGCGGCGCAACGCGGCATAGGTAATCGCCAGCGCGCACAGCACATAAAATCCCCAATCATGCGGTTTGGCATCCAGTAACGCGCGTAGCGCAAGCGAACACAGACTAACCAGAGCGGCGGTGCGCACCGCCTCCAGCCAGGCGTAATCGGGGTGAATCAAGGGTTTTAGCAGTTCACGAAACATGTGCCAGAGCATGAATACAAACGAAATGAATCCCACTAGCCCGCTGGTTGCGGCAATCTCGACATAGGTGTTATGCGAATTTTTTCCCCAATTGTCGTAGCTTATTTCTGCATAACGGCGCGTGTATTCGCCGAAGCGGCGGCTGCCGACGCCCAGTAACGGATGCCTCTTGACCATTTTCAAGCCGGTGCGCCATAACTCGGTGCGCTGGCCTTTCGCATCCTCTGCGGTGTAGCTGCTGCCTTGGTTTTCCGCGCGTTTTTCCCACTGATAACCGATCGCCACTGTGCCGATCACACACATCAGCAGCAGTACGCCGATGCGTTTGGCGCCTTGTGTGAAAAACACTCCGATCAAAACGCATTCGAGTACCAGGGCCAACATCCCGCCGCGTGACAAAGACAGAAACATGCCGGTAATGCATGCCGCCAGGCTCAGCAGCAGCAGCAAGCGCGTGAAGCCGCGCTGCTCGCGCCAAAACACATAAATAAACGGCAGTAACAAAATGATCACGAACGAGTAATCATTATGATTTTCGTACATGCCATAAGCACCGGCGCGGCCGCCTACGGCTGCTGGAAGTTGCGCCTGCACCGCATACAATCCATACAATACGATGACCATGCCGCCGGCGATAATGCCCCATACATAGCGTTTGAATGCAGACGCATCGTGAATCAGCAGCAACGAAATCACCACGAAAAACAGATACACCTGCCAGTACGCAAACTCCTTCAGCATGCTGGGGGTTCCGCTGTAGTGAACCGAAACCACTTGCGCCAAAATGAACACGCCAAGATAGAAAAAAGCCGGATGTCCAAACACGGCACCACGCGCATAGACCGGATTACGCATCAACACGCCCGACAATGCGGCGAGCACCGACGCGGCCAGAATGGGCCGCACTGCATCAAGCGACGGCCACAGCACGCCGGGCTGAAGAAAGGTGAGAAAGCTATATAGAAAATCCATAGTTGCTTACCCCGTCTTGGGAAGTTCGCGACGCAGATTCTCGGCGGTCGTTGCATTGCAAACGCCGATGCGTTTCAGTTGAAATAAATCCGAGACGCGCACCGGGCCGTACTCTGCAGATAACGCCGCATCGAAATGTTGCGCGCACCAGCGGGCGATTTCCGGCGTGTAATCGCCGGCACGTCCGTTGGGATAACAGAACACCCGGCTGCACCGGCCCACCTCGGAGACGACACGGTCGCGACTGACCAGGATTTCGCGCTTTGCTTCGTCCAGTCTGCGTTGCGACAAAATCGCGTGATTTACCGTATGGGCACCGATGTCGAATCCCGCGTCTGCCAATTGGCGTACTTGCTCCCACGACATAAACCGGTAATCTCCGTAAGGCGGCGTACCGTCGCCGCCACACAGTTGCTCCATCTCTTGAATAACATCAATGGTGTTTCCGCCGCGCCGCATCTTGACGTATTCTTTTATGCAGCGTAGCGCACGTTGTTTATCCGCCAAGGTACGCAACGGTATTTCGAATGGCACGCCCGGTAACCGCATCTGATTGCAGGTTGCGCGATTGAGTAAAAATTCCAAGCGGTCCACCCACAGCCAGCGATCTGTGCCGATGTAGCCGGTGGCGAGAAAGAACGTTGCGCTCATACCCAACTCCGCCAGTACCGGCGCTGCGTTCAGCACATTGTTTTCATAACCGTCGTCAAAAGTAATGGCCACCGCATCGCGTAAGGTTTCGCCACTGCGAATCCCTGCAATTAACGCAGTGAGCGGAATCACCCGGCGGCTCTCGGCTACGGCCTGCAACTGGCGCACAAAAATGTCAAGTTCGACATGTTTTCCTTCGCAGTTTTCCAGCCCGCGCCGCGCTCTTGCCGATACGCCGTGATACATCAAAATGTGCGGACCTTCGGCGCGCATACGCGCCACCAGCCCGCCAATTCCGCTTGCTGTTACAGCGCGCAGCATGTTGCGCTTAAGCCACTCGAACTTTTGCGGCTCGGTCTCGACTAAGCACTCGTTCATAAATCCCTTCGTAGCGGTTGATCATGGCAGTCACGCTAAAATCGCGGCGTACGCGCTCGCTGCCGTTACGGCCAAATCCGCGGCGCACTTCCGGATTGTTAGCCAGCCCGTCCAGTAATCCCCTCAAACCAAATTCGTCGTTGCTTTTGAATAACAAACCATCGCGTCCATCGCGGACGATTTCACGGTTGCCGCCTACATCGCTTGCGACCACCGCCAGCGAAGCCGACATCGCTTCCAACAACGTGTTAGACATGCCTTCGCTATGCGACGGCAGTACGAACACATCCATTCCTGCGTACAAACGCGCAGCATCTTCGCGGTGACCGAGCCAGCGGATGCGGTGAGCGATGCCTAATTGCACAGCCTCCGCTTCCAGCGCCGCACGTTCGGAACCGCCGCCGATCAATACCAACAGCACATTACGGCGCGCGACCATGCCGCACACTGCATGCAACAACAATTTGTAATTCTTCACCGGCACCAGACGACCGACACTGCCGATGACGATGTCCGACGCCGCCGCCCTGAAGAGATCGCGCGCGGATTGACGCCCGGCGTTCGATACTGCGCGCACATCGACCCCGTTGTAGATCACCTCAATGCATTGCGGTGGAAGTTTCAGATATATGTCAAGCTCGCGCTTTAATTGCCCGGATACTGCAAACGCTGCCGAAACATGCCGCAGAAAACGGCGTTGTAGCGCCATGCGATGCGGTTTATCGGGCAACGTACGCCCGTGTTCGCTATGAATAATCGCCGGCGTACCGGCAAGCTTCGCACCCAAAAATCCGTAGAAAAAAGCCTCTGCATTGCGCGTATGCACAATGTCGGCACGCGTGCGGCGGAACAGGCGCGCGAGCCGGATCGGCAAAGCCGGGTCGTTACCTGGTTGCCATCCCATGGTGTGTATGCCGACTTCAGGACGGCGAATCCGCGCGGCGAATACCCCGGTTTCGCGCAAACAGCAGATAGACGAAATAAATCTGCTCGCATCGAGTCCGTTCACGACATTCACCACGCCGTTTTCCAAACCGCCGGGTTGTAAACTCTCTATTACGTGGCATACATGGGTGCGCATTTTTTATAACGTCCTTGGGCCGGAATAAGCGGGAATGAGTTTCAAAATCCAGCGCCTAGCCAAGCGCCGGTCGCCGACGGTGAATGCACCCAGTAATGCAGCAATCGCAAAATACGCGATCGCAAAAACCATTCCCGGCACGATAAAGTCAACACTCGGTATAGATGAGGCTGGGCGGAACAGTTGCGCGCACACGGCGGCGGCTGCCGCCGATAATCCGATCCGGGTCAACGCAGCCAGCGGTAGCAGTTCCATCGCACGCACGCCGATCAGGCGCGCGGCGACACGCAGATAGATCCCCGACATGAGATAAGCCACGCTGACGGTGGATAATGCCGCGCCGTAGAATCCGATAATGTCAATAAGCGCCACGCATAGCACAAGGTTTATGATCATCGAGATCAGCGCAAGATAAAGATTGATACGCGTACGTCCAAACGCTTGCGGAATGACGCTCAACACCAATATTTGCAACGGCATCAGAAACAAATAGATTCGAAACACACCAGCGCTACCGGCGTAATCACCGGTAAACAGCAGCACGACGAATTCATGCGAAAATGTCAGCAGAAATGCAAAACTCGGCAACACGACCAGTGCGAGTTTTCGTACCGTCTCGCGCCATACTTGCACCAGTTCGGTCATATTGCCTTCGCGGATCAAGCGGGGAAAAGTCGCACGCAGTACGTTCGCTACCGAGGTTTGAAAGATAACGTCGAGCGGAATTTCCAATGCGCCGACTGCATAAATCGCGAACTGCGCCGGAGAAAAATAGGCCGCGACCAGCACCCGGTCGGCCAGACCGTTTATGAGACCGACGCAAGAAGTCAAGCCGAGCGGAATGCTATAGCGCAATTGGGAACGTGCAAAGGTATGGCGGGTCCAGCCGGTTACTGCACCGCGCACAGTGCGCCAGATGAATCCGGTGCGCGCGGAAAAACGCACCGCAGCGTAGACGGCGGCGGCAATTACCACGCCGGTTAATTCGAAACCTAGCCACAACGGCAATAGCAAAACCGTTGCGCGCATGAAGGTATCCGCAGACTCCCAGCCCAGAGCGGCGCGATACCGGTTCTCGCTGACTAACCAGTGCATAAAATATTCGCACGCTATGAACAGGCCGATGTACAACGCATAAATGTGCAGTAGTGATTGCAGCGCCGGATTATTCATGCGTACCGCAAGCCACGGACTCATCAAGGCAACCACCAAGCCTGCGATCAACCCGGCACCTGCCAGCAGCACGCCGGTTTGCAACGCCAAAACCGGTTGCTCGCCGCGCTCGGTATGATGATGAAAATAATAGATCGAAGTAGGAATCCCGAGCACCATCACGCCGATTACGGCGTTACCTATCAGCAGCACTTGTTGATAGGTCCCGTAATCGTGTTGATTCAACAGACGCACCATCGCAACCGGCACCAGAAATCCGATCGCATACTTGATTAAGTTTGCGACAATGAGAAATCCGGCTTTATCCGATAATGAATCCATGCTCGTCACTCCACGCGCTTGAGCCCATCATGAAACTTCCAGTCGCCGGTCTTTACATTTGAACGCGCATGGAATTCTTTACCATCCGCATGCAGCACACGAACCAGTTCGGACAACAGCGCTTCGATACCGCTCAAGCGATCCGCGACCGTGATCATTGCCGTTGGTAAAGATTCGAGTTGGCTCAGACGCCGGTGCAATTCGCTAAATACCGGTTCATTAGGCATAACAGAATCAAATTGATTGGCGCTGTTATTGGCAGTCGATGTGTCCCGGCGTTTTACATACGGAACCCAGCCAAGATCGGCGAGCGCCGCCGTGAGCGCCTCTACAGTGACATGCGCCGCCGCATCGGCATATGCTGAAACCAACGCGGTATCGCAAAGAATGTTGATAAGCCGAGGAATACCGCCGGTATACCCGTGGATAACCGGAATCGTCTCCGCTGCAAATAGCCAAGAATTGACAGCCCCGGCGGCACGCAAGCGATGCGTAATGTATTCAACCATTTCGGTCTGCGTAAGCGGCTCAATGCGGCAACGGAACCGCACATGTTGCGACACGTGTTCCATGTCGAACGATTCGAATAAAGTATTCAATCCCGGTTGTCCGCACAGCACGACAGGTAGCATTTTCTTTTTCATGAAGTCGATTGCCGACAACACGCGCAACATTTCAAACACATCCTTGTTGAAGTTGTGCGCATCATCGATCACGAGCAGCAATGATTTTCCTTTCGTTGCGAACTCCACCAAACAGGTGTTGAACATTCCCATCAACTCGATTTTATTTGCCGAGAACGGGCGCTGGCCCAGCTCGACCAGCACCGCCTGCAGAAATTCGATGTCGGTTAAGCGTGTCAGCGCGAGCTTCACCACTACGATGTTTTTACCGTTGAGTTCGGCAAGCCACTGTTGTATCAGCAATGATTTGCCGCAGCCGACATCGCCGGTGATCACAACGAAACCTTCACCGCTCCATAAGCTATAACTCAAATAGGCTTTGGCGCGCTGCAGCCCTTCGCTTAAATAGTGATACCCGGCACCGGGGGTGAGCCGGAACGGACATTCGCGTAACTTAAAATGTTCTAAATACATGGATCACCTGCGTAAGGGGATGTAGCTCGCCCCGGTTGAGTAGTAAATGCTCAACGACATGTACTGATCATTGAACCCGGCTAAAGTCTCTGAACTCGTGCGTTTCTCAACCACGCCGCGCACCTCGAAACCCAGTGCGTGCGTCGCGCGATAAAACCATCGCACTCCGCCGCTGCTGTCCGTGTCTTCGCGCGCAAGTGCCGAATAGCGGGTTTTGCTTTGTTGCGCAAAAATAGTTGCCGCCGACAGATCGTCGCCGTAGGTCAATTCGACTTTGCCGCCGCGTTCGCTGCGGTCGCTATTCGTTACCAGTTGAAAATCCATGCGTCGATGAAATGCGCTCGCTTTCGCCGACCACAATGCGCTTGAGTAATTCATAAAGGCTTCTTCATATTTGTCGAGAAACACATCGGCAGTCACAGTGCGCCGCACTGCGGGTGCGGAAGCAGCCGGAGTAGTGCTTGGATTCGTGGCCGCTGCCAGCAGCATCGATCCCGCGTCTTGAAGTTCGATGCCCGCTGTCACGCCCACGCTGGAACGCGTCGTGATGTTGCGCGTCCACGCCAAGCGGGTCAGACGCACATTGGTGTCGTAGCCGCCACCGCGCGTTAATTGCGTACTGCCTAAATCGAGCTCGATACGGGTTGGTAGCGGTGTCAGAGTTGCGCGCATGTAAAAATGCGCCAAGCTATAGTCCGAGCCTGTTAGGCTAGTATGTGTGAAGTCAATACCACGCACTTCGTAATTCAACGATAACGCCACGACGGGATTTACCGCGTGTATCAAGTGCGATGAAATCAACAGGCGATTATTGTCGAATACGGATTGAGTCCGAT
>JACQEQ010000306.1 GCA_016200445.1 Gammaproteobacteria bacterium
GCACATCGTCCCACGATAGAATCACCGGGCCATGCTCCCAGGTCTCGCCCATTTTCCAATCATCTTCGACATGCACGACGTCGGCATCATCGATAAATTCGTGTTGCGGTCGAAACTGCTGCGGATAAACGATCACTGCATACCAACCGGCATAATAGTCCAAGCCCAGATTCAAAATCGGCACACAGGCCTGGATCGCGATGACCAAACGCATGTCGTCATCCAGAGTCACCTCACCGGCCGCCTCAACGCTTTTTTCATGCAAGAATAAAATCACCAGCTCGCGCAAGCGGCACAACTCGTCGGCGCTGAAGCCACGCGTCAGCGCCACGCGAGATAATGCCGACTGCCAACGATGCTCGTCGAGCCGTGCGCGCTTGAGCACGCGCGCGCGGCGCCAGTTGCGAAAGCTCCACATAGATTCGTTCGGTATTTTGCGTTGCGGTTTGACCAGGTGCGGTAGTTTACCCATAATGCAGCGCTTCAAAGCGCCCGTAGCTCAGTTGGATAGAGTAATCGGCTTCGAACCGATTGGTCGGGAGTTCGAATCTCTCCGGGCGCACCATATAAATCAAAAAGGTCCACTGCGGTTGTGGGCCTTTTTGATTTATTTCGTTCAGCGAGATTCGAACTCCCGACTTCGTTGAGCAGTTCGACAACAAGGCGCAGCCTTGTTGATCGCCGCAGCATAGCGAAGGCGACCCGTTGGGCGAGGCGCGAAGAGCCGAGTAATCTCTCCGGGCGCACCATATAAATCAAAAAGGTCCACTGCGGTTGTGGGCCTTTTTGATTTAGTTGGTGTCAAGCTTCGAACACCCAGCATGCATTTGCATATTCGACGATTTTTCTCATTTCTCCAGCCTGCGTGCCGATATTGGAAGCAACCTATCCTCCTCCAGGCAGGATAACTCTTTCAATACGACATACAGAGGTAATACCCGTGGCTGACACCCAGGAAATCGACAAAGCAATCGGCGCACATGGTATGTGGAAAACGCGCCTAAAAATGGCTATTGATACCGGTAAAGTCGATGCGCCCGTTGAAACTATTCGCACCGACAATCAATGCGCTTTCGGCAAGTGGCTGTACGGTACAACGCTCACCGCAACCGACAAAGCCTCGCCAGACTACAAAAATGTCAAAACTCTGCATGCGGAATTTCACAAAGCCGCAGCGTCCGTCGCTGAACTCGTCTTGGCGGGTAAAAAAGCCGAAGCCGAAAAGCTGATGAGTTTCACTGGCGTGTTTACGCTGGCCTCGACCAATCTGACTGCGGCAATGATGGAATGGAAAAAGAAATCCAAATAAGGCTGCAAGATTAGTCGCTGACGATCCGGTTACGCCCGGTGCTCTTGGCGCGCAGCAAGGCTTGCGCTGTGCGTTTGAGAAAATCTTCTGTGTTTTCACCTTTGTGATAGTTGGTCACGCCGATCGATAGCGTGACAGCGCCGATGTGGTCTTTGGTCGAACGGCGGCGCAGGCTTTGCGAGCTGACCGCCGATTGAATATTGGTGGCCACCGACATGGCGCCGAATAATCCGGTGCCCGGCAATAATACGATGAACTCGTCGCTGTCGAAGCGGCAACAAAAGTCACGACCGCGCACGCATTGCTTAATATTGCGCGATACGAAGCGCAGAATTTCATCGCCCACCATGCGCCCGTGCATGTCGTTGTAACGCTTGAAATAGTCGATATCGATAAACAGAAAACACAAATCGGCATTGGATTCTTCGGCGTGCGCGACGGCGCGCTCCAGCTCCAAATCAAATGCACGGCGATTGCCCAAACCGGTTAAAGCGTCGCTGGTGGCTTCTTCGCGCGCACGTTCCAGGTCCTTGCGTAATTGCTCGACCGCTTGCGCGCCGGTTTGCAGATTTTTTTCGAGCACCGCGCCGGATTGCTGCATCGTTTGAGTTTCTTTCAGCAAGCTGCCGACAATCTCGCGAATTTTGTCACGGCTTGCCCCCTGAATGGAGCGCCCGGAATATTGTTGCAAGATTTCTTTATAGCGGCTGGTCTCGCCGCCGGCATCCAGAATGTGCTGTAACAACTCGGCCAGCACGCGACGCAGGCTCTCGCGAATCTGTTCCAGTTCCGTGGAATCGGTGGGTGCGAGAAAGCGCCTGTATAAGTCCTCGCACATCTCCAACGGTATGGTGGCATTTTGGCCAAGAATATCGTCGATCGCCTGCTTGAGGCTGCTGTTGTGTCCCGACACGTATTCGTACCACACCGCGTAATTCAACGGGTCGGTAGGAATCTTGAACTTGCTCATCAACGGCAAGGCCAGACGGGTAAACTCGGCGGCTTTTTCGGTGTCTTCGCTGTAATTCTGCATGTACTACCCCTTCCGCGAAGCTGAAAATATTTTCTTCAAATCGCACGGCGCGGCAGGAAGAAATACTCGCCCGACTCATGGCCCGCGTGGCGTATCGGCGCATATTGCGGGACTTGACCGATTTGCAACGCGATTGGATTGGTGGCAAGACGCGCGGCAACTTCGTTATACAAGCGCTGCCCTTCCAGCACCGATGAGTTTTCTTGCAACACTTGCAGAAACACCGATGCGAACACCGAATGCGTGCCGCCGCCGCTGTCGGCGACCGGCTGCAAACCACCTGAAGTTAATGCGACCCGTGCCCGCGATTTCGATACCGCGCGCAACCAGCTCAGCCGGTCCGCTTCGGAAAGATTAGTGTCAAATTGCGGCACTGCAGTGCGCGTTAACGCACCCGAATAGCAGGAGTCGGCAATGACCAGCACGCGCTTTGCCGGCAACGCATTAATAATGTCGGTAATCGCGCTGTTCGGTATCCATTTACGCTGATCCTTCAGATCGGCATCTACCGGCATCCAATAGCCGGTCGATTTTTCCTTGTCGAGCTCGCCGTGTCCGGCGTAATAAATCAGCAGATTGTCTTTGTCGGTCAACTTCTGGCCGAGCCGATTCAACGCCGCGAGCAAGGCGTAACGGTTGGCGTTCATCACCGTCGTGGTTTTATAGCCGTAACGCTGGCTCAGCACCTCGGCTACGGTCTTGGCATCGTTCATCGGCGTCGTCAGTTTTTGAAATTGTGTGTAATTATTGTTGCCGATCACCAATGCGTAATTGTGGCTATCGCCATCGGCATCGTTGTTCGGTGCAATGACCGCAGGCAGAGGCGGCCCCTTGGCCCACACTAACGCAAACTCCAGCACGGAACTTTTACCTTGGCTGTCCACCGCTGCTAATTGCACCGGCGTCCGTTCCGCATTGAGCGCCAGCAAAACACGAAACACGCCCTGTTCGTTGAGCTTCTCGACATTTTTATTTACCGTGAAATTTTTTATACCGGCGGGCGCCAGCACCCGGCCGATGACTTCGCGGGTTTTGGTATCCGGCGGTACAGTGATGCTGGCCGATGCGCCGCGTAAATTAATTAGCGATGGGTTGATCAACTGAATGGTTGGTCCAGCGACTGCGATTTTGGGTGCGGGCACTTGCAGGCGTGCCAGCTCATTTTTGTAATCGTCGATATCGGCGTTCAAGCGCACCACTTCCTTACGCCGCTTTTCGAGTTGCTCTTCGACTTGCTTAAGCTTTTCTTGACTGGAATTTTTTGCCAGCTCCTTGCGTTCTTGATCGAGTTTTTTGCTTTTACTTTCCATCTCGCGGCGTTTTTCTTCCACCTGACTTTCGGCCTCTTCCATCTGTCCGCGCAACGCTTGTATTTTCTGCTTCTCCGCTTCGAGATCGTTTTTCAGCGCGCGAAACAGTTCCGCACCGCCGCTCGTGGCATCACCCTCCAGATTCACGGCAAATTCCATCGGAGTGTCACTTAAACCGGAAGCATCGCGATAGAAATTCATCGCGGTGATTATGTTTTGTTTGACGCCCAAACCACGCTCGTACAAGTAGCCGATGTTTAGCTTGGCACGCGCATAACCTTGTTCAGATGCCTTGGAATACCACTGCAATGCCAGCGGGTAGTTAGGTTGCAAACCCAAACCCTTCTCGTAGATTTCACCCACATAGGTTTGTGCCACCGGATCGCCTTCTTGCGCGGCGGTCAACCACACCTTCAGCGCACTACCCGCATTGGCTTGCGCGTAGGAGACATATTCACCGCCGCGTTCTTGGCAGTCCAACGCGGTAACCTTCGCGGGGCGCCGGGGCGTGACATAAGTTGTGCCGGTGCCGAGTTTTTTAATCTGGCCCGGCAATAAGCAATCGACGATCAATAATTTATCGGCCTCGGTGTCGTCGCCGGTATCAACGTTGATAATATGATTTCCGCCCGGCGCACAGCCTAGCAGCAGGATCAATGCAAGTAGAGTAGAGCAGGTCGTTCGCAGCATCCTTTCACACCGCCTTTGTCAGAAATGAGTTAGAAAATATCCGGTTCGAGCAAACCACTAGTATCACGACCCAGAAATATCGGAACGAATGAAGCGGATGGATTTTTTTGCCCTGCTAGGCGCGGACCCGCAGCAATACTGTACGTATTGCAAGGGGCCGCAACAACGCAGGGCAAAAAAAGACGCCGTTGCATGTTTCGATATTTCTGGGTCGTGATACTAGGCATTGGATCATGATTTCGGCTCGGTCGTCACCATGCGGTACTGCGCGTCGAACAACGGCGTAGCGCCGTTCAAGGCGCGATGCAATTTTGTCAGATAATCTTGTGCCGGTTCGGTACGCACACTGGCAACGCCTAAGGGCGCGTTTGCCGCAAACACCACCAACATGGCATCCCCATAGGGCGCTTGCACATGCCAGGCTTGCGGTGATTTTCCGCTCACCACGGCCACACCTGGAGCAATCAGCGCATCGTTTTTTCCAGACTCCGGAAAAATATGCACGACGCTGCCGTTATCACGATACAAATCCACGTAGATATAGGACGACTCCTTCAGCGCGTCAATCTCGACGACGACCGGATCGCCCGCGCGCAGTTGCGACAACGCTTCGAAATGCAAGGTCGCGGCGACCGGCATTTTAGCGCGCGCGATCAACGTCGCCGCTTCGCAAAAAGGCCAGGGCAAAGCTTCCACTTCATAGGTCACATTGTTCATGCCAGCGAGCTTGTCCACAGCGTCCATCAACGGCGACAAATCCTCCTGGCGTACATGACCGCGGATGGTCACGGCCTGATTGTCACCCACGCTCGCTTCGAGATACGCACAAGTGTAATTCCCTAACACTGCGTTGAGAGCGGACGACGGGAAGTTTTGTTCGACCGGCATCTCTGTCACTGCGGGGGGTTGTAGCTCCGGCGGCGGAGCACGCAGATACACCACCACCACAGCGACCACGGCGACCGAACCCGCCAACGCTGCCACGATGCGGGGCCAGTTCAACGCGGCTGGCTTAACAACAGCCTGGCCTTCCCGTACTGCATTCAACGCCGCATATAATTCCTGCGCGGATTGGAACCGTGCCGCCGGATCTTTCGCCAACAAGCGATCGATAATGTCCGTTAACGCGGCGGGCACGCCGCTGACCAACTCACGCAATGGGCGCGGCTTATGGTGGGCGATCTGATAAGTCAAAGCTGCAACGGTATCGCCGCTGAAAGGGCGTTGCCTCGATAACAATTGATACAACACCACGCCCAGTGAAAATAAATCCGAACGCGCATCCAAGGTCCTGCCGGTAATTTGTTCCGGCGACATATATTGCGGTGTGCCGACGATCTGCCCCACTTGGGTCGCTTCGCTTTGCGTCACATCGTCGACGTGCGCGATACCAAAGTCGGTGATCTTGACTTTTTGCTCGCGCGGCAACCACACGATGTTGGCCGGCTTGATATCGCGATGAATCACACCGTTGCGCTGCGCCAGCGCAAGCGCGTCGGCCAGCTGCATGGCAATGTCGCGCACCTGCTGCCAACTCAACATCTCCCCGGCGCGCATCAACGTGTCGAGAAAGCGCCCATCGAGCAACTCCATCGCGATATACGGCCGGTCCCGTGTTTCGCCGACGTCGTAAATCGTGACGATGTTGCCGTGTGCAAGCCGTCCCGCCGCTTTGGCCTCGCGCACAAAACGCCGCCGCACATCGGCGTTGGTGCAACGCTCGGCATGCAAAACTTTTAATGCGATGTTGCGATTGAGTTCGGGATCAAATGCCTGGTACACCACGGCCATGGCGCCGCGGCCGAGTTCCTTCTGAATTTCATACCGCCCCATGCGTTGAATCATGTTTGCCTCTTTAAACAGAACGCCATCTGCTTGTGTTCCTCGCGCCTGACCTCAGGTCAATTATTAAAAACTCCCGCTGTAAGATTCGTTACTGACCGTGTTGGCAAGAACCACCGTTCCGGTGCCGTCGGCGTTGACGCTGTAGAGTTCGGATTGACCGCCGACGATCCGCGAGTAAATCACCCGTCCGCTGGGAGTGATGCCACTGAAGCTTTCGGTGTCCGCCGAGTTGGCGAGGACTACGGTACCGCTGCCGTCAGCGTTGACGCTGTAAAGGTCGTATTGGTTACCGCCGAGGTTCCTCTCGTAAATCACTCGTCCGCTGAGAGTGATCCCACTGAAGTACTCATTGTCCGTCGAGTTGGTGAGGTTCATGGCGCTGGTGCCGTCGGCGTTAACGCTATAAAGGTCGGATTGGCCGTCGATGACTCTCGCATAAATCACTCGTCCGCTGGGGGTGGTACCGCTGAAGCGCTCGTCGTCCGTCGAGTTGGCGAGAGCCACGGTACCGGTGCCGTTGGCGTTGATGCTGTAGAGGTCGTATTGAAGACCGCCGACGTACCTCGCGTACATCACCCGCCCGCTGGGGGTGCCGCCGCTGTAATACTCGCTGTCCGTCGAGTTGGCAAGAGTCACGGTAGCTGTGCCGTCAGCGTTGATGCTGTAGAGGTTGCGTTGAGTGCCAACGACCCTCTCGTACATTACCCGTTCGTCGGGAGTTATACCGCTGAAGAACTCCTCATCCGTCGAGTTGACCAAGGCTACGGTAGCCGTTCCATCAGCGTTGACGCTGTAGAGATTGCGTTGAGTGCCGCCGATAACTCTCTCGTAAATAACCCGTCCGCCGGGAGTAATACCGCCAAAATATTCGTTGTCTGTCGAATTGGCGAGGGCCACAGTACCTGTGCCGTCGGAATTGACGCTGTAGAGGTCGTATTGGGTGCCAACGATCCTCGCATATATCACCCGTCCGCTGGAGGTGGCACCGACAAAGTACTCGTTGTCTGTCGAGCTGGTCAGAGTCACCGCGCCGGTGCCATCATCCTTGATGAGATAAAGGTCGTTGTTGCCAGTGCTAACCGTGCGCATGTATACGACGTTCGCGGGAATTAGAGTTGGAGTTGGGACCGGCGTTGGTGTAGGAATCTGTGCCTGGGTCGGACTCGGATCCACCTGTGGATTTGGTGAGGTTGAAGCCTCCTTGGCGCCATCAGCACAAGCCGCGAGCCCGGCAATTATCGCGGACATCAATACCAAGCGACAGAGCGCGGTACATCGTTCGGATACAACGTGCGTTGTCGTCATACATCTTCTCCATCAGAGTTCATGATTTTCAATTATGTCCATATCAGCGCGTGAAATTCGGCCAGCGTGTCCGGATGGAAAACTGACCATGCGCTGCGCATCCCCGTGATGAAAGGCGTCGTCAGATGCACGATGCCCTGAATGTTTGAAATGGCGCTGAGCACTTCACTGGCGTAACGCGTAATCAGGGTGTCTTGGCTATGTGTCACGACCAGCGCCCTGTATCAACATCCCGCAATGTGGGAATGCCATCGAAGGTCGCCGGCAACATCAACCATTATTTTGTAGCATCTTTTGTCTTCGTCGGATCTTCATAGAGCACGCCCAGAACTAGTGATTTCGGCAAACTGAATTGCACGTCGTTGTTGAGAAAAAGAAATTCCGACCCTAATCGCGAGCGCAACAACAGAGCTGCGGTTGGAGTCTTATCACCATGATCTTCCGGTGAAATTCCAAACGCTGAAGCCACCTTCCATCCCTCGTCATTCAAAACAACACGAACGTGTAGATCCCCGCCCAATCCCAAGTTTCGCATCACGATTGTAGGAAGAAGTGGCCACACCCCGGGAACCAGGAAAAGCACCAGGGCAAAGACACCGCCGACAGTCATAAACTGCGCACCGATGCGCCACTTTGGCGCGACGTTCTCGAATTTGACCACCCCGTGCTGCAACGCCATGGCCGAGGCAAAAATCGCGAGCGCCGAAAGTAAAAAGAAAAAAATCCACTGGAATATTTGGCCGATATCGGGCGAGACCAGATGCTCGCTCCGGGACATAAACAGTGCTATCAAAC